>NZ_JBFBBE010000006.1:76097-177215 GCF_040682555.1 Streptomyces sp. NPDC051172 | reverse complement strand
CAGGAACAGCTGCGTGTAGAGCGTCAGCGAGGTGTGGCCGGGGGACAGCACGAAACGATCCCGGCCGGTCCACTCGGGGTCCGCGGGATCGTGACACGACCTCTCTTGCTCACTTGCCCGGGCACTCCTTCCACGCCATGTGGTACGTGGTGCTGATGTTCCCGTCGGTCGAGTCCATGGTCATGAAGCTGACCTTGCCCGGGTTCGCGGTCCCCGCGTTCACTCTCAGCTCGGTGTTGATGTTGAAGTTGCGCTCAACTCCGCAGGGCGCCCAGACCAGTTGGGCCACGTCCGTGCTGTCGGTGGCCTGCCAGTCGTCGTTGTACGAGCCGCTGAACGGGTGGGTCTTGGGCACCGTGTTCGAGGAGCCCTGGAAGTAGTACGAGGCCTTCTGCGTCGCGGACGCGCCGGGCTGGAGCGAGAGGAAGCCCCGGTAGTCGGCACTGGCGATGGCGTAGGTGAAGCCCTGGGGGACGTGCACGATCAGGTTGAGCTGGCAGTTCTTGCGGAAGGCCGTGGGGTCGGAGTTGCCGCCGGACTGGGCGAGATACTGGCTGTAGGTCACCGTGAAGGCCGTGTTGTCCGGGGACACGGCGACGGCCGCGGTGCCCTGGGGACAGCCGGAGCCGTTCACGGTCGCCACGTCGATGACGATCTTGTCCGGGGGCGGGTTGTCGAAGACCCCGGACGAGTTGTGCGCGGGTATCGCGGTGGTGAGCAGAGCGGCTACGGCGCCGCCCAGAAGGAGTGCACCAGGCATGGTCTCTCCGGTTCTGTGAGTGGGGGGTGGCACACCCCGGCCCGCCCGGAGCCCTTTGAAGAAACCATGGGGATCCTGTGAAGGCACGAGGCGATCGCATCGTAGGGAGGCGCACGCGAACCCGTCAGGGCGAACTCAGGCCATTCACAGGTGGGGATTTCACACGGCAGAACGCCGCCCGGCCGCGATCACAGCAACGGCTCGATGATCTTCGCGAGCCGCCCTTCCGTCACCGCTCCCATCCGCACCGCCGCCACCTTCCCGGAGGAGTCGACGACGATCGTGAACGGCAGCCCCTGCGTGGTCACCACGCCTCGCGGCAGCCTCAACAGCTGCTTGCCCGAGGGGTCGTGCAGGGAGGGGTAGTCCAGCCGGTACTGCTTCTGGAAGGCGAGACCGGCACCCCGGCCGCCGTCGTTGTCGAGCCCGAGCACGCGCAGCCCGCGGGCGCCGTACTTCTGCTGGATCTTCTTGAGTTCGGGCGCCTCCGCCCGGCAGGGACCGCAGTAGGAGGCCCATGCGTTGATCAGGACGACCTTGCCACGGAAGTCGGACAGGCTGACCGTGCTGCCCTCAAGGGAGGGCCCGGAAAGGTCCGGAACAGCGGGTCGCTCGCCCTCCTTCCACGTCCTGATCAGCGGATCCCCGGGGCTGGTGTCGCTGATCGGCGCCGGGGCCGAGCAGCCGGCGAGGACCGCCGCACAAGCCACCGCCACCAGCACGTTCCGGTGTCGAGTCTTCGTCATCGGCCGGCCAGTCCCCCGCGCAGTTCGTCCGTCGCCGTCCCGCTGAGGACGACCTCCAGGCTTCCCGACCGCCAGACGCACAGCAGCCACGCGGCGGGCAGTTGGAGCGTGTACAGCGCGACGATCGCCATGACGAACGCCCAGTCGGCCGGTGCGCCGTCGCCTTCGGCCCACGCCGACACCCCCCAGCAGACCAGCAGCGCCGCCAGGTAGACAGACCCGTCGACCAGCGTCACGCGCCAGCGCGGCAGAGGCGCCAGCAGACGCCGGGCCGGCACCAGGGAGACGGTCGCGGCGCCCACGAAGACCGCGTGCCACGGGTTCTTCCACCAGAAATCGGCCCAGCCCCCGACGCTCCCGCCGGGGGCGGCCTGCCAGGCCAGGTCCACACCGGCGCCGACCAACCAGGACAGGACAACGACGGTGAGCGCGTACGAAACGGCGCCCCGCCAAGTGACGGTCACGTCACTCCCCCTTTCACCGACGGGCCCCAACTGCGGCCCGCCACACGGTCATTGTGCTCTCCGGCGCTGCGGGGACCCGGTCCGGGGTCGGCGGCGGACTGTCCTGACGTTCTGCCATGCCGTCGATACGTCTGCGTCCGACCCGCCTCACCCTGGCCGTGGGCCCCTGCGTCCTCGCCGGCGGCGCAGCCCTCGCCGCCCTCGCCGCCTACAGCTTCGCCTGCACCGACGCCGACGCCGGCGTACGCCCCGCCAGGTTCTCCGGCGCACCGCACTGCCACCGCATCGCCGACGGCGCCCCGGCCTCCCGCGGCGGCCTGTCCCGCAGGGACAGCAGCCTTATCGGGATCGCCGTCTGGGGGACCGGGACATCGTGCTGCGCTGCGGTGTCACGCCTCCGGGAGTCACCGGCGACCCGTGTTTAGGAGCTACCAGGGCGTTTCGGCAACGCGGCTGGGGGTCCCCCCACGCCCTTAAGGCAGTGGGGGAGTGCGTGCCAGGCGTCGCGCGCCCGGCCGGGGATATGACACAGGCTCTGACCTGCTAGGGGTTCTCCCAGGCCGCCGGCTCCGCCGCCAGTTCCCGTACCGGCTCCGGCAGGGCGTCCGCCGCGATGTCCGCGATGGTGACGCCCTCCAGGATGCGCCGGACGTTGGCCCGCAGCGCGATCCACAGCGGCAGCAGCGGCTGGGCGGACCCCGTGTACTCCAGTCCCGTGGGCCGCTCCCCGCGCACGGACACGATCGGGCCGTCGACCGCCCGGATCACATCCGCGACCGTGATCCGCGCGGCCTCGCGGGCCAGCCGGTAGCCGCCGCCTCCCCCGCGCCGGCTGTCGACGATGCCGCCGCGCCGCAGATCGCCGAGGATCCCCTCCAGGAACTTGTGCGGGATCTCCTGCGTGGCGGCGATGGCCTCCGCCTTCACGGGCCCGTCGTCCTGCCGGACCGCAAGTTCAAGAACCGCCCGTACCGCGTAATCCGCCCGTGCCGAGATCCTCATACGACCATTGTGCTGGCTGCGGCCGTACACAATGACCTCGCACGATGACCTCACACGCGCCGCCGACCGGCCGGTCCGACGGGAGGCCCCCTTGGGGCTCAGCAGACGTTCCTTCAACGCCCTCGCCGGCGCCACGGCCCTCGGTCTGGCGCTGGGCGGCAGCGGGGCCATGACCTGCGCCTACGCCGCCCAGACCGCCCCCACGGGCCCGCCGCCCGGCACGCCGGGCGCGGACGGGCGGCGGCACACGATCGGCTTCGACCGCTACTCGCTCCTCGTCGACGGCAGACGGCTGGTCGTCTGGTCGGGCGAGATGCACCCCTTCCGGCTGCCGAGCCCGTCCCTGTGGCGCGACGTCCTGCAGAAGATGCGCGCCCACGGCTACAACACGGTCAGCATCTATGTGTCCTGGAACTACCACTCCCCCGCACCCGGGCACTACGACTTCACCGGCGTCCGCGACCTGGACCTGTTCCTGCGGACGGCGAGCGAGACCGGTCTGTACGTCATCCTCCGCCCCGGCCCCTACATCAACGCCGAGATCGACGGCGGCGGCTTCCCCGGCTGGCTGACGGCCACCGAGGGCCGGGCCCGGACCGCCGACCCGGCCTATCTGTCGTACGTCGACGAGTGGCTGACCCAGGTGAACGCCATCGTCGCCCGGCACCTGTACACCAAGGGCGGCGGCACGGTCCTGCTCTACCAGATCGAGAACGAGTACGACGCGTACGTCGACGAGCCCACCGGTCGCGACTACATGGCCCATCTGTACCGCAAGGTCCGCTCCGACGGCATCGACGTACCGCTCTTCCACAACGACAAGGGCCGGAACGGGTACTGGATCCCCGGCTCCTTCGACACGGGCGGCGAGCGGGGCCGCTGGCTGTACGGCTTCGACGGCTATCCGTCGCCGACCCTGGCCCCGCCCGACTGGGGGCACTTCGGGACCGGCGGGGTCAAGGGCGGCGCGACCGCCAGTCCCCGAACGCCCGGTTTCGTACCGGAGTTCGGGGGTGGCTGGTTCGATCCGTGGGGCGGTGCCTGGTTCGGCGGGAAGGGGTACGCGGAGTCGCGGCGGCTGCGGGACGCGGCGTACGAGCGGCGCTTCTACCTCACCAACTTCGCCAACGGCATCACCCTGCACAGCGTCTACATGACCTTCGGCGGCACCTCGTGGGGCTGGCTGCCCGCGCCGGTCGTCTACACGTCGTACGACTACGGGGCTGCCATCGACGAGGGCCGGCAGCCGACCGCCAAGCTGATCCCCATGCACCAGCTCGGGCATCTGCTGCGGCACTTCCCCGATCTCGCCAAGCTGGACCGCGCGGCGGACGTCGAGCCGGACGCCGCGGCGGACGGGCTGAAGGTGTACCACCTGACCAACCCCGACACCGGCGCCCATGTGTACGTCCTGCGCAACGACGGCGAGGTGCCGGTCGCCTCCGAGCTTCCGCTGCACGGCGCCGAGCTCCCCGTCCCGGTGGCGGTCCCGGCGCAGGACGCGCGGCTGCTGGCCGCCGGGATCAGGCTGGGTCTGCGGAAGCTGCGCCACTCCAACGCCCAGCCCATGCTGGCCCTCACCGCCGGGCGACAGCAGATCGCCGTGCTCACCGGGCGGCCGGGAGAGGACACGGTGACCGCACTGGAGTGTGCGAGCGAGCCGACGGTCACCGTGCTGGAAGGGGAGGCCGAGCACGCGTACACGGACGGGCTGTTGCGGATCGAAGCCCAACTGGACGGTCTGACACGGGTGTCGGTGAGCGGCGGCGGGACCTCCACCCCCCTCCTGCTGCTCCTCGCGGACGACGAGACCTCCGTACGACTGTGGCCGCACGACACCCCGTCCGGCCCGGTCCTCGTGTACGGGCCCGCCCTGCTGCGGACCGCGGCCGTCGACGGAACGACGGTCCGGCTGACCGGGGACACCATCGAGGCGGCGGACCTGGAGGTGTGGGGACCACGCGGCATCCACGAACTGACCTGGAACGGACGCGGGTTGAAGGCCCACGCGACCTCCTCCGGCAGCCTGCGTGCCGCGCAGCCGCTGGCCGGTGTCGGGGCGGTGGCACTGCCCGCGCTGAGCAACAGCTGGCTGCGGAAGACGGAGAACCCCGAGTCGGCGCCCGCCTTCGACGACTCCTCCTGGACACCCGCCGACAAGACCACCACCCACAGCACCACACCGGTCCCCGCCGGACAGCCGGTCCTCTTCGCCGACGACTACTCCTTCCACTACGGCGACGTCTGGTACCGCGGGCGCTTCACCGACGCGACCGGCGCCGAGTCGGTGTCCCTCGCCTACAGCACGGGCACGCAGGGGCTCCTGATGGCCTGGCTGGACGGGCGGCCGCTGGGCACGCACCGGATGCCCGTGCCGGACAACAAAACTGTGCGTAAGGGGAGTTGGGCCGCCACGGCCGTCTTCTCCGTACCGCAGGAGCTGCGCACGGACGAGCCGCATGTGCTGTCGGTCCTCGTCCGCCGTATGCAGCACGACCAGGACGGAAAGTCCCTGGACACGCACAAGGTGGCGCGCGGGTTGACGGCGGTCACCTTCGCGGGGGCGGCCCCGCAGCTGAGCTGGCGGCTGCAGGGCGAGACCGCGCCGGACCCCGTGCGCGGGCCGCAGAACAACGGCGGGCTGTACGGGGAGCGCAACGGCTGGCATCTGCCGGGGTACGGCGACGGCGGCTGGGAGCCGGTGCAGCTGCCGCGGGCGGACCGGCGGCAGGGGGTGACCTGGTACCGGACGTCCTTCCGGCTCGCGGTCGACGCCGGCACCGACGCCTCCGTGGGGCTGGTCCTCGACGACGACCCGGCCCGCGCCTATCGCGTCCAGATCTTCCTGAACGGCTGGAACATGGGCCAGTACATCAACGACGTGGGCCCGCAGCACACCTTCCCGCTCCCGAACGGGATCCTGCGCACACGTGGCTCCAACACACTCGCCCTGGCCGTCCTGTCCGACGGAACCACACCATCGGGACCGTCGGACGTACGGCTGACGCTGCTGGGCGCGGCGGCCGGAGGAGTACCGGTGGCACCTGTTTCCTCCCCCGGCCGGTCGACCGCTAGGCCAGCCTGATCACGTTCCAGGACAGCGGCTCCAGTACGGCGGTGAGGGTGCCGTCCCGCAGCGCGGTGCCCTCGACCGTGTGCGGAGCCACCCGCTCGGGGTCGTCGAGGGTGTTGCGGGCGTCCGGGTCGGCGTCGGCGAGGGCGCTGTGCTCGACGACCTCCGTCAGGTCCAGGCCGTTCAGGGCGACTTCGAGGGGCAGCGCCTCGGTGCGGCTGCGGTTGACGGCGAAGACGGTGACGGCGCCGTCCTGCGCGCGCACGGCGGTGGCGTGCAGGAGGTCCGTCTCGCCGTACTTCTTCGTCTCGTACGTCGGTGAGTCGACCCGGACGTCGAGGACCTGGCCGCGGCCGTACCGCGAGGCCTGCGCGAAGGGGAAGAAGGTCGTCTGGCGCCACGCCGGGCCGCCGGGCTCGGTCATGATCGGGGCGATGACGTTGACGAGCTGGGCGAGACAGGCGACGGTGACGCGGTCCGCGTGCCGGAGGAGTGCGATGAGCAGCGAGCCGAAGACGACGGCGTCCAGGACGCTGTAGTTGTCCTCCAGGAGGCGGGGGGCCTCCGCCCAGTCCCGCGCGCCGGAGTTCTCGATCTCGTGCCACTTCGAGATGTACCAGACGTTCCACTCGTCGAAGGAGAGGTTGATCTTCTTCTTCGACTTCAGCTTCGCACCGATGTGGTCGGCGGTGGCGACCACGTTCTCGATGAAGGACTCCATGTCGACGGCGGAGGCCAGGAAGGAGTCGACGTCACCGTCCTCGGGCTGGTAGTAGGCGTGCAGGGAGATGTAGTCGACGAGGTCGTAGGTCTCCTCCAGGACCGTCGCCTCCCAGGCGGCGAAGGTCGGCATGGACTGGCTGGAGGAGCCGCAGGCGACGAGTTCGACGTCCGGGTCGATCTGGCGCATCGCGCGGGCGGTCTCGGCGGCGGTCCGGCCGTACTCCTGGGCGGTCTTGTGGCCGGTCTGCCAGGGGCCGTCCATCTCGTTGCCGAGGCACCAGAGCTTGATGCCGAAGGGGTCCTTGTCGCCGTGGGAGACACGGAGGTCGGACAGGGCGGTGCCGGCGGGGTGGTTGGCGTACTCCTGGAGTTCGAGGGCCTCGGCGACGCCTCGGGTGCCGAGGTTGAGGGCCATCATGGGCTCGGCCCGGGGGCCGATCTTCCTCAGGAAGTCGATGTACTCGGAGAGGCCGAAGCGGTTGGTCTCGGTGGAGCGCCAGGCGAGGTCGAGTCGGCGGGGGCGGTCCTCGGCCGGGCCGACCGAGTCCTCCCACTTGTAGCCGGAGACGAAGTTGCCTCCGGGGTAGCGGATGGCGGTGACGCCGAGTTCTCGGACGAGGTCCAGGACGTCCTGGCGGAGCCCGGCCTCGTCCGCCGCGGGGTGGTCCGGTTCGAAGATGCCGGTGTAGACGCAGCGGCCGAGGTGTTCTACGAACGAGCCGAAGAGGCGGGGGTTGACCTTGCCGACGGTGAAGGCTGGGTCGAGTGTGAAGCGGGCGGTGCTCATCTTGGCCTTTCAGGTTCAGTTTCGTCTGCAGGTGGTTCGTGGCTGGTCGCGCCCCTGAAAAACCTGTTACCCGGTTCGGTATTTCGGAATGCGCTCGTAACTTCGAACGGGACCGTAGATAGGGAGCGCTTGCCAGTCAATGGTTTGGACAGGAGTTACCGGCAAGGAGGCCGTTCGCCGTTGAACGACGGCGTAGTCTCGGACGGCCTGTTGTCGGAAGGGGGAGCGATGGACATCGCGGGCGCGCGGCGGAAAGCGGCCCGGATCGCCGCCGGGCTGCGGCGCTCGCGGAGGGTGTCCGGGATGCGGAAGCTGACGGACGGCCTCGGAGCGGCGATGCGGGCCAGACCCCGTCCGCCGGCCGATGCGCGGGAGCTGTGCCGGGCGCTGTGCGAGGAGATGAGCGTGCTGCGCGGCGGGCGGCCGGTGGAGCTGCGCTTCGAGCGGTTTCCCGACGAGATCGAAGTCACCGGGCTGTGGGTGGAGTTCTCCGACTTCGACCTGGTGATCGTCGAGGAGCGGGCCGAGGCGGTGCAGCAACTGGTCATCCTCGGCCATGAGTTGTGGCATCTGCACGCCGGGCACAGCCATCACCATGTGGCGGGGGCGGCACTGGCCGACCGGCGCAAGTGGAACGCCTTCAAGGACGCAGCCCTGTCGGTGGCCGCGCGCGACGGTTCCCGCGTCGCCGACGAGGCGGAGGCCGACGACTTCGGGCACCGGCTCGCGAGCACCTTCCGGCCACTGCTGACCGGGCATGGCGCGGACCCGCCGCCGGGCCCGCTGCAGCGTTCGCTGGGCTACCGCAGGGGCGGGAGGGCAGCGGGGTGAGCACGCAGTCGGCGCTCGAACCGTCCCGCCTCCTCGGCGAGGTGTACATCTCGTTCTGGATCCCCGCCGTCGTCCTGGCCACCGCACTGGTGATCAAGCTGCCCAGCATCCTCAAGCTGTGGCGGGACCCGCTGCTGCGTGCCGTCGGCGGACTGCTGCTGTTCGCGTGCGCGGTGTTCGCCTTTGCGGCCCCGGGCACCATCGTCTGGACCAACCGGGTCACCGGCGTGCCGAATATCGCCGCGCCCTTGGTGTACTCGCTGATCACCGCGTTGTCCGCGTCCTGGCTCCTGCTGGTCGTGCACTGGCGCAACGGCCCCACCGACCGCCGGGAGCAGACGCGGCGCGCAACCCGCTGGGTGATCTCCGTCTACGCGGCCGTGGTCATCACCCTCTGGGTGCTGTTCGCGCTCGCCGACGTGCCCGTGGAACAGCCCCGGAACCTGGACACCTACTACGCCAGTACGCCGTTCATGCGCGAGGAGATCCTGCTCTATCTCACCGCGCACACCGTGGCCTGCACGATCACGACCCGGCTCGTATGGAACTGGATCCGCACCGACGGCCTGGACGCCTGGCTGCGCTGGGGGCTCAGGTTCCTGGGCATCGGTTACGCGACGAACCTGCTCTTCAGCGCGGCCAAGTTCACGGCGGTGGCAGCCCGGTGGACCGGTCACGACCTGGACTGGCTGAACGCCAACATCGCACCGTCGGCCGCCTGCATCGCCGCCACCCTCGTCGCGGTCGGCTTCATCGTCCCGCACGCCGGACAGTACCTCCAGGACCGCTGGCTGGTGCGCCGGCGGCACCGGGAGCTGAAGCCGCTCGCCCGGCTGATGCGGACCGTCGTGGGCAGCCGAGAACCGCTCGCTCTGCGCGCTACCGCGGAGATCCGCCTGATCCGCCGCGAGACCTACATCCGCGACGCGCTCCTGCAGCTGTCGAGGTTCCTCGACGAGGACCTGCGCGGCCGGGCCCACGACGCCGCTCTCGCCCTCGGCCACGAACGCGGCCGGGCGCAGGCCCTCGCCGCCGCCGTGACGATCCTTCAGGCCGTCGGGACCGGACGGCACGCTGCGGACGGCGACGGCGACGGTGGCACTGACGGGCCCGACACCTCGTATCTGCTCCAGGAGATCCAGGCCGTTTCCGAGGCCCTGCGCCACCCCGACGAGATCACGGCGGTACGCACCCTCGCGACCGCCCCGGCAGAGAGCATGTCCACGCATGACTGAACGTCCCTCCCCCGCCAGAGTCGCCGTAGTCCTCGGGGGATCCCACACCGGCATGCTCGCGGCCGGGGCCCTGGCCGGCCTCGCCGACCGGGTCATCGTCGTGGAACGCGACGAACTGCCCGCCACACCCGCGCCCCGCAAGGGACTTCCGCAGGCCGGGCACGCCCATATGCTCTGGTCGGGCGGGGTACGGGCGACGGAGGAACTGCTGCCGGGCATCACCGGGGCGCTCCTGGACGCCGGGGCGCGCCGGGCGCCGGTCACCACGGACGTCGTCGCCCTGTCGGCGCACGGCTGGTTCAGGCGCTGGCCCGAGTCCCACCATGTCGTCCTGGCCGGGCGGGACCTGCTGGACGCGACGATCCGGGCGCACGTCCTCGCGGACGACCGCGTCGAGGTGCTCCAGGGCACGGAGGTACTGGGGCTCGCGGGCGGCGCGAAGGCCGTCACCGGGGTCCGGGTACGCGCACGCGACGGCCGGGAGCGGACCCTCGACGCCGGCATGGTCGTCGACGCCACCGGCCGCGGCTCCGGAGCGCCCCGCTGGCTCGCGGCCCTCGGACTGCCCGCGCCGGAGCGCCGCCAGGTCGACACCGGCCTCGCCTACGCCAGCCGGCTGTACCTCGCGCCCGACGGGGCCCGCGACGGTTTCCCGGTGGTCAACGTGGCGCCGGACCCGCGGGACGGCAGCCCCGGCCGGGCGGGCTTCCTGCTGCCCATCGAGAACGGCCGCTGGATCGTCACCCTCAACGGCACCCGCGGGGGTGAACCGACCTCCGCCAACGCCGACTTCCTCCCGTTCGCCCGCGAGCGGCTGCGCCACCCGCTGATCGGCGACCTGCTCGCGCAGGCCGAGCCGCTGTCCGACGTCGCCTTCACCCGCGCCACCGTCAACCGCCGGTACTTCTACGAACGGATGCCGGCCTGGCCCGACAACTTCACGGTCCTCGGCGACGCGCTGGCCGCGTACAACCCCGTCTACGGTCATGGACTCGCCGTGGGCGCCCAAAGCGCCCTTCTTCTACGTGAGTCGACTCGGCATCACGGCTTTGGTGCGTCCGGCCTGTCCCGGCGCGTCCAGAAGGCGGTCGCCCGGCCGGTCTCAGCGGCCTGGGACTTCGCCATAGGGCAGGACGTGTTCTATCCGGGAGCGACCAAGGACGGGCCGACGGTGCGGGATCGCATCGTGGCCGCGTACGTGTCCCGGCTCATGTACACGGCCACGGGGAACGGGCGGATCGCCCGCCGTGTGACGGATGTGACGTCGCTGGAGCGGGGAGCGGGGGTGCTGCTGACACCGTCCGTGCTGCTGGCCGCACTCGTCGGCCCGCTCAGACCGGCGTTGAGCGGGCCGCCGTTGACGGCCGAGGAGCGCAAGGCGGCGGGGCTCAGCCCCTGAAGGGCGGTTGCTCCAGCCCCTTTCCGGCGCCGGGTACGACCAGCAGGGAACCCGCCACCGGGTGGGGTGCCGCAAGGCCCACCCGGGCTGTGGTGATGTACAGGTCCGTGAGGTCGGGGCCGCCGAAGGTGCAGGCGGTCACGCGGGGCGTGGGGAGTTCGATCACGCGGTCCAGTTCGCCGTCGGGCGTGTAGCGGCGTACCGCCGCGCCGTCCCACAGCGCCACCCACACACAGCCGTCGGCGTCCACCGTCAGCCCGTCGGGGAAGCCGGCGCCGTCCTCGATCTGCGCGAACCTGCGGCGGTCCGCGACCCGGCCGTCCTCGTGGTGGAAGACGTCGACCTGCCGCGTCGGCGAGTCGATGTAGTACATCAGGCGGCCGTCGGGGCTCCAGCCGGTGCCGTTGCTCACGGCCACGTCGTCGAGGACGAGCTCGACCGAGCCGTCCCCGGTGATCCGGGACAGTGTGCCGCCGCCCGCCGCCTCGTCGTAGCGCATGGTGCCGGCCCACAGGGAGCCGTCGGGGGCGACGGCGGCGTCGTTGGCACGGCGGCCGGGGACGACCTCGCGGTGCAGCCAGCGGAAAGTGCCGTCGGGGTCGACGAGGCCGACTCCGTCCCGGAGGTTCAGGACCAGCCCGCCGCCGGCCCTCGGCTTCGCCGCGCCCACGTGCTGGTCGGTGACGCGGGTCGTGCGACGGCCGGTCACCGGGTCGTACGTGTGGACCCGCGCGCCGAGGATGTCGATCCAGATCAGCCGTCCGGCCGCCGCGTCCCAGGTCGGCCCCTCGCCCAGGGTGGCCTCGGCACGCACCGCCACCTCGTACGCCGTCATACGACGGTCCGGTGGCCGAGGCGCTCCGACAGCTCGACGGCACCCTTGGCGGCGAGCTGCTCCAGCTCGGCGCGGCGCTCGTCGCTCCAGCGGATCATGGGCACGGAGATCGAGAGCGCGGCCACCACCTGCCCGGTGCGGTCCCGCACGGGCGCCGCCACACAGCTCACGTCCGGGTTGGACTCACGGTTCTCGACCGCGAGCCCGCGCTGACGGATCTGCGCCAGGGCCTCGCGCAGGGCGGACGGCTCGGTGATGCTGTTGGGAGTCATCGCGACGAGCTCGGCGTCGTCCGGGATCCGCGCGGTGAGCTCCTGCTCCGGAAGGGAGGCCAGCAGCATCTTCCCCACAGACGTGCAGTGCGCCGGCAGCCGCCGTCCGGCCGCCGACACCATACGCACCGCATGGGTGGAGTCCACCTTGGCGATGTAGATGACGTCGGTACCCTCGAGGATCGCCACGTGCACCGTCTCGTCACAGGTCTCGGCGACGGACCGGGCCACCTGCTGCCCCTCGGCCGGGAGGTCCAGCTGCTCGGCGTACCGGCTCCCGAGCTGGTACGGACGTACACCGAGCCGGTAGCGTCCCGGCTGCCCGGGCACCTGGACGATGTACGACCGGGCGGCGAGCGTGGTGACCAGCTCGTGCACGGTGGTGCGCGGCAGCTGCAGCTTGCGCACTATGTCGGGGGCGGAGAGCGTCCCGTCCCCGTCGAGGAAGAGCTCAAGAATGTCGAGAGCCCGGGTCACGGCAGGTACAAGGCGTCCCACGACCGGCCCCCTCCCTTGTTATCTGAGGCTGTCTGTTCGAAATTTCAACAGACGATCGGCATGACGAACACAGGCTACGCATGGTGCGTTTGCCAGGGCAATGGTTCTGCGCAGACCAGGTGGGTCAAGGAAAGCCCAGTAGCTCCCAAACCGAGTCGAACCATGCCTGCGCGCCCTCCGCGAGCATGAGGCACCAAACAGACCTGCCGAATCTCGCAGCCCACCAACGCCACGAGCCGAGTGACCTTGAGCGTGATTCTTTCCGGGCGCCCGGCCGACGGAGATGGCCGTGGGTGGCTGCTTCCCTCGATCGGGTGATCCGTTCCGAACGTGTGGTGGCGGCCCGTACAGCTGTGTACGTTCGGTGATCGTGAAGCTGATCGTGCAGGTGAAACTGCTGCCGACACCCGTACAGGCGGCGGCACTTGAAGCGACCCTGCACGCGTGCAACGAGGCCGCCACCTGGTGCAGCCGGGTCGCCTTCGAGAAGGACGTGAAGCGCAACTTCGCGTTGCGAGAGCACGCCTACGGGGAGATCAGGACCCGGTGGAGCCTGGGCGCGCAGGCCGCCCAGCACGTCATCAAGAAGACCTGCGACGCGTACGCCACCCTGAAGGCGAATCTCAAGGCCGGGAACCTGGGCAGACCCGGCTCGAAACGCTACCGCAGGGCGACCGAGAAACCGGTCGCCTTCCGGCCCGAGGGCGCGCAGCCCTACGACGACCGGATGCTGTCCTGGCAGATCACCGAACGGCGGGTCTCGATCTGGACGGTGGCGGGCCGGGTCAAGGACGTGGCCCTCACCGCATCGTCGGAGCAACTGGCCACGCTGGCCCTGTACCGCCAAGGCGAGTCCGACCTCGTGTGCCGCGACGGCATGTGGTTCCTGCTGGCTACGTGCGAGGTCCCCGAGGCACCGCCGAACACCGATCCGGTGGACTTCCTCGGCGTCGACCTGGGCATCGTCAACATCGCCACCACCAGCGACGGCGAGATCATGGCCGGACGCGAGCTCAACCGCATCCGTGCGCGGGAGCGGAAGTTGCGCGCCAAGCTGCAGAAGAGGAACACCCCGTCCGCCAAGCGCCGGCTGAAGAAGCGCAGGCGCAAGGAGGCGCGGCGGGCCAAGGACATCAACCACAAGATCGCGAAACATGTGGTGGCCGAGGCAGAACGCACCGGTCGCGGGATCGCCCTGGAAGACCTCACGGGCATCCGCGAACGGGTACGGCTTCGCAAGCCCCAACGGTCCACCCACTCCAGCTGGTCCTTCCACCAGCTGGGGCAGTTCATCGCATACAAGGCATGCAAGGCGGGAGTGCCGGTAGTGCACGTCGATCCGGCGTACACCTCCCGTACCTGCGCCGAATGCGGGCACGTAGACAAGGCGAACCGGGTCTCGCAGGCCTGGTTCGCGTGCCGGAACTGCGGATTCGTTGATCACGCAGACCGGAACGGCTCCCGTAACATCCGCGCCCGCGCGTGGGAGTTGTGGCGACGCGGGGCCCCGTCAACGGCCCCTGCCCCACCACCGCGCCAGCGGGACGGGGCTGGACGCAGACGCACCATCACAGCCAGTGATGCCCGTTGTGCAAGCCCGGCGCTTTAGCGCCTGGGTAGTTGACCTTCACCACGGTCGATGTGCGGGACGTGGCCGACGCGCACGTCGCCGCGGCCGAGAGGCCGGACGCACACGGGCGTTACATCGTCGCGGCGCAGCGGATGACGTCCTCCCACGAGATGGCGCGGATCATTCCGGGGCAGCATCCGAGGAATGTGCGGCAGCCGCGAACCCGCATTCCACACGGGCTAGTTCGCATCCTCGGCCCTGCTCTCGGGGTCACCCAGGACTACATCCGGGGGCACCTCGGCATCAGGTTCCGGGTCGACAACAGCCGTAGCGTGCGGTGGTTGGGGATCGCCTACCGGCCCGCCGAGGAGACCCTGCTGGACCACTACGAAGCGAGGCGCCCACAGCGCTCCAAGTGACGCGGGTGAGGCAAACCTCCGTCGCCCCGGCGGCGACCCGGAGGTGAAATCCCGTCCATTACGGCCTCTGAGCCCTGCCGGCCTGACTTTCGTCACCGCCGCCCCGCCTCCCCCACCACCCCCCTCAACCGCTGGGCCCTGAGCACCAGTTCCAGCTCGAAGCGGCGGTCCGGGTCGTCGATCTCGTCGCCCCACAGCTCGCGGATCTGGCGGAGGCGGTAGCGGACGGTCTGGGGGTGGACGCCCAGCCGGGCAGCCACCTCCGGGGCCCCGCCTCGCGTCTCCAGCCAAGCCAGTAACGTTTCAGCAAGCCGGCGCCCGTGCGCCGGGCCGCAGTGGGCGAGCGGGGCCAGACAGCGCAGCGCCAGGTCGTCGATGAGTTCCTCGGGCTGCAGCAGGACCAGGGCCTCGGTGTGTTCCGTGCAGTACAGGACGTCCCCGGCGGGCAGCAGCCCCCGTTCCATCAGGCCTACGGCCGCCTCGGCCCAGCGCAGCGACTTCCCCGCGTCGGACAGGGGTACGGGCGGCCCGATCGCCCCGGACCAGCCGGTCAGCGCGCGGTGCAGCAGTTCGGGGCGGCCGGCCGCGTCGGGTTCGGGGACGACCATGCGGGGCTGCTCGTACTCCATGTCGAGCAGCACGCCCTCTCCCACGGCGGGTGCGACCGCCTCGCGGGCCGGGCGCAGCAGCACGCCCACCGCGACCTTGCGCGGCAGCGTCCAGCCGACCCGGGCGGCCCGTTCGGTCAGCGCGTCCGCCGGGTCGCCCCGGTGGTGTTCGGCGAGCAGCAGTTCCATCAGCCGCCGCTGGAGCCTCAGCCGCTCCCCGGCCTGCCTGGCCGCCGCCTCCGCATAGCCACGCACCGACTGGTCGACCAGGCCGTCCAGGTACTCGTAACCCGCGTCGACGAGTTCGTACATCGCGGGCGGCGGGATCTCGACCCGCTGCCCGATCTCGGCGAAACGGCGCCAGGCCAGGCGTACGCCCATCCGGTAGATCGCCTGCAGGGAGTCCAGTGAGCGGCCGTGCAGGCCCTCGCCTCGGCCGAAGTCCTGGAAGACGCCCGGCGGGACCGTCGGGCGGCCCTCCGACTGCTCCAGGTGCTGGACGAAGACCTCGATGGCGCGGCGGATGCCGACCATGGCCTTCGGCTCGCCCGACTCGTCGAGGACCACGGGCAGGTGCGGGTACTCGCGGCGGATCTCGCGCAGGATCTCCTCGGCGAGCGCGGGCGCCTCGGCCATGGCGAGGGCGGCGAACCGGCGGACCTGGAGACGGGGGACGTCGCGCCAGGCCGAGCGGGCGGTGACGGCCGGTGAGTGAGCGGGCGTCACCGGTCAACTCCCTTGCCCGGCTTGCTCGTACGTGATCAAGGGGGTGTTGGGCTGGGCGGGCGTCGCATCGAGCAGCGCGACGATGCCGAGCGCGGCGCCCACGGCGAGTGCGGCGGCGGCCACGACGGTGAGAAGGGCAGCGAGCAGTCTGGACATCGCAGGGTCAGCCTCTCTGTCCGGAGGTCGTCCCACCCCGGTGCCCCCACCCCTGCCTGTCGGCCCCAGTTTCGACAAGCATTGACACCCCGTCAAGAGCAGCCTACGGTTCCCGGCCCAAGGCCCTGTCTACTCGCCAGTCCGGCGTCGCGGGCCAGAGCGGCCCCAACTCCGTCATCCCTCCCCCTGGAGTGTCCGGATGCGCCGTACAGCCTCCCCCCTTTCGCTGATCCTGCTGGGACTCGGCACGTTTCTGCTGGTCCTGGCGCCGATGCTGGCCTGGTACGTCGAACCGCGGGCCGCCGTGAACCCGATCGACATCGACACCACAGCCGTCTACAGAGGCACCGGAAGCTACTTCGACACCGACCAGATCCAGACAGTCCACGACAAGCGGATCACGGTCACCCAGCAGGTGCGCGGCAATGTCGCGGACAGCGAGAAGAGCGGGCGGGCGGTGTGGGACGTGACGACGACGGTCGACACGGACAAGTCGCTGCCGGCCGCCGATCCGCACGACGCGCTGGAGTTCTTCCTCAACCGCTGGGTGACGAACCGCCACACCAACCAGCCGGTGCACTGCTGCAAGGAGAACCCGTACTTCGAAGGTGACGCCTATCTGAAGTTCCCGTTCGACGTGCGCCGAAAGTCGTACCAGTGGTGGGACAACTCACTTGGTTCTACCGTCACTTTGCATTACTCCGGTACCAAGAAGATCCAGGGATACCGGGGTTACCGCTTCACCGGCACCGTCCCGCCGTCGAAGATCGGGACGCGGCTGGTCCCCGGCACCATCGTCGGGCAGAAGAACAAACCGCAGGTCCTCGCCGAGGAGTGGTACTCCAACCACGGTATCGAGTTGGTCGTCGACCAGCGCACCGGCCGGGTGCTCTACGCCCAGGTCGGCCCGCGGCGCACCCTGCGGGCGCCGGGCGCCGAGAAGGATGCGGTGGTGCTGCTGGACAGCCAGAAGCTGGCGTTCACCACCGCCACGCAGAAGGACCAGGTGAAGCTGGCCAAAAAGGAGAGCGGCCGGCTGCTCATGGTGGGGCAGACGTTGCCGATTACCGCCGCTGTGGCCGGATTCGTACTGGCGGTAGTGGGTGCGGTTTTGGTGGTACGAGGACGGAAGCGTCCAGATTCACCCGAGATACCCCGGACTTCACAGGCTTAGCTCACGATGTGACATGACGTCAGTTCTAATAAGGCGGAAATTTGTCACCCCGGTGAGTAGCCGTGGCGAACGGCTGGGCGAAAACTGTCCAACCCCACCCAAGCACAACGTGTCCACACCCCCCGCCCATGAAGAGCTCAGTCCCCCCACAGCAAGTCCGGAAAGCCACTGCTGAGTTCCGCACCCTGAGACGAGTTGGAGCACCCATGCCCCAGCACGTGCCATCCCCGCTGCGCACCACGCACCCCTGGCCTCCGCAGCACCCCTCGGCGCTCCCCCCACAACCGCGCCGAATCGTTTTCCTCGCCCACCGGGATCTCGACAATCCGGCGGCCGGCGGCTCGGAGCTGCTGGTCGACCGGCTCGCCGACGGACTGACCGACCTGGGCCACCAGGTGACCCTGATCTGCGGGGGGCCCGCGGCCTTCCGGGACTACCGGGTCGTGTCGGCCGGCGGCGAGTTCGGCCACTATCTGCGTGCGCGTTCCGCCTTCGCCCGTCAGGTCGGCGAGACCGATCTGCTGGTCGAGGTCTGCAACGGCATGCCGTATCTCGCACCACTCTGGCACCACGGCCCCACCCTGTGTCTGGTCAACCACGTCCACTCCGACCTGTGGAAGATGCGGTTCGGCGGGCCCCTCGCGCCGGCCGCGCGGATCGGCCGAAGACTCGAGCAGTGGGCGCTGACCGGTGCGCAGCATCGCAGCCTGCTGGTTGCGGTCTCCCCCTCGACCGCGCATGCCCTGCGGGGGATCGGTGTCTCGCGGGACCGGATCCGTGTGGTGCACAACGGCGTGGAGGAGCCCGGACCGCGTGCCGACCGGTCGGCCGAGCCGCTGTTCGTGGCCGTCGGCCGGCTCGTCGAGTACAAGCGGATCGATCTGCTGCTGAGGCTTTGGGAGCGGGTGCGGCCGGTGACCGGCGGTCGGCTCGTCATCGTCGGTGACGGGCCCGAGCGGGGGCGGCTGGAGCAGCTTGCCGGGCCCGGCGTGGAGTTCGTGGGGCACGTCTCGGAGGCGGAGAAGCACCGGCTGTTGTGTGCGGCCTGGTTGTTGCTGCATCCGTCTGCGGTGGAAGGGTGGGGGTTGGTGGTCACCGAGGCTGCGACCCGGGAGACGCCGACCATTGCCTTTGATGTGCCGGGGCTGCGGGATTCCGTCGTGGACGGGGAGACCGGGGTGCTGGCGCACGGGGAGTCTTCGTTTGCGGCTGCCTGGTGCACGCTTGCCCTGTCCGGGCATCGGCGGGAGTTGATGGGGAAGGCTGCCCGTGACCGGGCGGCGCGGTATCGGTGGCACCGGACGGTGAGACAGTTTCGGGCGGTGGCTGCGGAGGCTCTGCGGGGCTGGGCTCCGTGAGTCGGCTGCGGGTGCGTCGTGGCTTGTCGCGCGCACGCGGCGGTAGCCGCATATTCAAAGCAGCCCCGCGCCCCTCTTGGGGCGCTCCGGTGCCCGGCGGTTTCAAAGATCCCTCCTTCCGACGTTCCCTTGCCCTCTTCCGTGCCTTTCGGCACGAACAGGACGACCCCGAGTCCTGTTACGAGTTGCTCGCCCGTGACGCTGCCGATCAGGTCGAGGCCTACGACGGGCCTGTCGTCGGTCGTACCGTCGTGGACGTCGGCGGTGGTGGCGGGTACTTCACGGAGGAGTTCAGGAGGCGGGGCGCCCAGGCCTACCTCTTCGAGCCGGACGTGCGGGAACTCGGGGAGAAGCCGCTCGAAGGGGCCGTGATCGCCGACGGGTATCTGTTGCCGTTGCGGGACGGCGCCGCCGACGTGACGTTCTCCTCCAACGTGCTGGAGCATGTGTCCGATCCGCAGACGTTCCTCAGTGAACTCGCCCGGGTGACGCGGCCCGGTGGGCTGATCTATGTGTCGTTCACCAACTGGCTGTCCCCGTGGGGCGGTCACGAATGGGCGCCGTGGCACTACCTCGGTGCCGGGCGGGCCCGTGCCCGCTACCGGCGGCGTACCGGAAAGCCCGCCAAGCACACCCTCGGCGAGAACCTCTTCGCCGTGCACATCGGCGCCACCCTGCGGCAGGTGCGCGCCCGCGACGACGTCACGGTCGTCTCGGCGCGCTCCCGCTACTGGCCCTTCCTCGCGGAGACCGTCGTGAAAGCGCCGGGGATACGTGAGGTGGCCACCTGGAACCTCCTCCTCATCCTCCGGCGGTGTCCCCCATGACGACCACGGTCCAGGCCCCTCCGCCGGCAGCCGTCCACACCACCGCGGCCACCTCGGGCCCGCCGGAGGGCCCCCGGTCGCGGCGCTGGCTGGTGGGGTTCTGGGCCGTGGCGTTGCTGCTGTTCCTGGTGGTCCACCCGGGGCGGCAGACCTTCGACACCAAGCTGGGCGTGACGGTCGACCCGGGTGCCTTCTTCTCCGGCCTGGGGCAGCTGTGGAACGACCAGGGCAGCTTCGGCGGGATCCAGGACCAGTACGCCGGCTATCTGTGGCCGATGCTGCCGTTCTACTGGCTGTGTCACGCGGTCGGTCTGCCCGTGTGGCTGGCGGAGCGGCTGTGGATGTCGTTGATCGTGTCCGTCGCCTTCTGGGGTGCGCTGCGGCTGGCCGAGCGGCTGCGGGCGGGGAGCAGTGGGGCGCGGCTGCTCGCGGGGGTCGCGTATGCGCTGTGGCCCGTCTTCACCATCGTCGTCGGGTCGACGTCCGCGGCCGCGCTGCCCGGTGCCTTTCTGCCCTGGGTGCTGCTGCCGCTGACGAACGAGCGGTACAGCGCCCGGGTCGCCGCCCTGCGCTCGGCGCTGGTCGTCCCCTTCATGGGCGGCGTCAACGGCGCCTCCACGCTGGCCTCGCTGCTGCCGGTCGGGCTGTATCTGCTCTCCCGCCCGCCCGGGCCACGGCAGCGCAAGCTGATCGCCTGGTGGGTGCCGGGTGTGATCGTGGCGACCGCCTGGTGGTGGGTACCGCTGCTCATGCTCGGGGTCTACGGCGAGAACTTCCTTCCGTACGTGGAGAGTTCGCAGACCACGACGGCCACCATGTCCGCTACGGAGGCGCTGCGCGGGGCCGGTAACTGGGTCGCCTATCTGCACTTCGGGCAGGCCTGGCTGCCGGCCGGGTGGACGGTCGCCGCGTCGGTGATCGTCGTCGTGTGTTCGGCGCTCGCCGCCGGGCTCGGTCTCGCGGGGCTCGCGAGACGGGACATGCCCGAGCGACGGTGGCTGGTTCTGACCGTGATCTCCACGGCTCTGGTGCTGCTCGCCGGATACGGCGGCGCGTTCGGCGCACCCTTCCACGGGGTCGTGCAGGACTGGCTGAACGGCGGGCTCGTTCCCTTCCGGAACATCTACAAGTTCCAGACGGGGCCGGCTCTGGCACTGGTGCTGGGGCTCGCGCACGTGGTCGGGATCGCGGCCGAGCCGCGGGGTGCCCGGCGGGTGCGTGGGCGCCGGTTCGCCCCACTGGTCGCTGCGTTGCTCATCCTGCCGGGACTGCTGTGGCCGTACCTCAACGGCTCGATCCTCAACCCGGGGTCGTTCCAGGAGCTCCCCAAGTACTGGAAGACCACGGCCGGTTGGCTGGAGAAGTACTCCCCCGACTCCCGCGCTCTCGTCGTCCCGGCCACCTCGCACGGCATCTACACCTGGGGCTCCCCCATCGACCAGCCCCTCGACGTCCTCGCCAAGTCCCGCTGGGCACAAAGGGATTACGTCCCCTTCGGCACCCCAGGCAACCGGCGCGCCATGGACGCGGTGGAGGACGCGCTGGCCTCCGGGAGCGACGTGCCGGGGCTTGCCGACTACCTGAGCCGGGCGGGGATCTATTACGTCCTCGTACGCAACGACCTCGATCCCGACCAGATCGGCTCCGTGCCGACCACGACGGTGAAGCGGACCCTGGAGCAGTCGGGGTACGTCCGGGTGACCGGGTTCGGGCCGGTCATGACCGGCGGCCGGATCGCCCATGACGCTCCGCTGCAGGTGGAAGGGCTCTATCCGCGGCAGCGGGCGGTCGAGGTCTACGAACCCACGGACAAGGACGTCCCGCGACCGGGCCAGGCCCATCTGCTGCCCGTCTCCGACACCGCGGTCGTCTCCGGCGGGCCCGAGGCCCTGCTGCCGCTCGCCTCCGAGCTGCGCGGCCGTGCGACCGTGCTGACCGGCGACAACCACCCCGGGCTCGGCTCCCCGCCGCTCCAGGTGGTCGGCGACGGACTGCGCCGCGCGGACACGCGGTTCGGGCTGGTCAGCGGCAACACCTCGTACACGTACACCAGTTCCGAGCGGAACGCGCCGGACGCCGTACAGGATGCGGGGAAGCAACCGCACCAGATCCTGCCGGCCAAGGGGCTCGACCACCAGACGGTGGCCCAGCTGCGCGGCGCCCGCTCGGTGACGGCGTCCTCCAGCGGCAACTGGCTCTTCCACCTCCCGCAGTACGACCCGGTGAACGCCTTCGACGGCAACCCGGACACCGCCTGGGCGGAGGGCGCACCCGGCTCGGCGGACGGGCAGTGGCTGCGGATCGGCTTCACCGGCTCGTACGACATGCCGTCCTCGTTCAAGGTGACCCCGCTGCCGCAGCAGAGCGTGCGGTCGGCCGCGACGAAGGTGCGGGTGGAGACGGAGAAGGGGGCCAGGACCAGTTTCCTGCGGCCGAACGGCCAGACGCAGAGCATCAAGGCACCCGCGGGCGCGACCAGTTGGATGAAGCTGACGATCGTCGACTCGGTGGAGCGCCGCTCGGGTCTGACGGGTGCGGGCTTCTCCGAGATCGCCCTCCCGCACGTCCAGGTGACCCGGCTGCTGCGGCTGCCGACGGACGCGGACGACTCCGACGCCGCCGCCACGCTGATCTCCCTGCACCGCACCCCCGACCCCACCGGCCTCTCCGCGACCGGCACCGAGGCGGGCCTGCACCGGCGCTTCACCACGGCCACGGCAGGGACGTACGAGGTGAAGGCGGGCGCCGTGCCGGTCAGCGGCGAGGCACTGGACAAGCTGCTGTACGAGGTCGCGCCCGACCAGCAGAACCGCATCGTCGCCACCGCCGACTCCACGGCGGCCCTCGGCGCGGGCCTGTCGGCGCGCAACCTCACCGACGGTGATCTGACCACGGCGTGGATCGCGGGCGACCGGCCGACGATCCATCTGAGCTGGAGCGGCAAACAGCCGGTGGGGGAGATCGTGCTGGCGCCCGCGGGCGGCCTGTCCACCCGTCCCACGCAGGTGGCCATCAGCTCCCCCGACGGCGCGACCATCGCCGGCGTCGACGAGAACGGCGTGGCCCGCTTCGACCCGATCACCACCGACCACCTGGACATCACGATCACCCAGACGGCACCCCTGACCCTGCACAACCCCGTCGCCGACGAGGACCTGCAGCTCCCGGTGGGCCTGAGCGAGGCGTACATCCCGGCGCTCGACCAGTACCGCACCCCGCAGCCCAGCAGCTCCCGCGCCTTCTCGCTGCCGTGCGGGCAGGGGCCGGACGTGGCGGTGGACGGCAAGCTGTACCAGACCAGCGCGAAGGGGACGGTACGGGATCTGACGGAGCGCCGGACGGTCGAGGTGACGCTCTGCCGGCAGGGCCGGGACGACGGCGAGGTGGAGCTGGCAGCCGGTACGCACCGCGTCGAGGCCGGGGACGCCGGACCGCTCACCCTCACCGATGTGACCCTGACCCGCGGCCCGGTCACCGAAGCCACCGCTGTGGAACGGCAGTTGACGATACGGGACTGGCTGGGCGACCGCCGCGAGGTGACGGTCGGCTCCGGGGCGGCCACGTATCTGACGACGTACGAGAACTACAACGACGGCTGGAAGGCCACCCTGGGCGGCAAGGAGCTGACCCCGGTCCGCCTCGACGGCTGGCAGCAGGGCTGGCGGATCCCGGCCGGGGCGGGCGGCACCGTCAAGCTGTCGTACGAGCCCGCGACGACCTACGAGGGCGGGCTGATCGGCGGCGCGGTGGGCCTGGCGGTCCTGGTCGGACTGGTCGTCTGGCGCCGCCGCTCGCCGAACCCCGACCTGCCGCAGCCGGTACCGCCGCTCCCCGGGCTCTGGCTCGGCACGGTGGCCCTGACCGTGGTGGGCGTGCTGATCGCCGGATGGTTCGCGCTGCTGGTACCGGCGCTGGCGCTGCTGGCGCACCGGCGGCACGCGCTGCTCGTGCCGGTCGCGTTCGTCGCCCTCGCGGGGGCCGGGATCGCGGCGGCCACGGGGGCCGGGGAACCCGTCGGCGCGGGCGGGGGCGCCTTCGGCCACACGGCCCAACTGCTCGCGCTGATCGGGCTGTTCGCGGGCGTGGTGAGCGTACGGGAGCCCGACGAGGGACCGGGCTCGACGGCGGTGCTGCCGCCGGCGCCGGGCTCCGAGGCACCCACCCGACCACTCCCACAGCGGCGCCGGGGCGTGACCGGACCGGTACCCGAGGGCGAGACCCCGCCGCCCCCGCCCCCCGACGCCGGGCCGACCGTCTCGGCACGCGGCCCCGGCGGGCCCGATCCCGACCCGCCGACCGCACGGATCCAGTTCCGCAAACCGAAGTTCCGGCCGACTCCGACCGAGCAACCGGAAGCCCCCAGGGGGAGGGACGAACCCACGTGACCGCACTCCAGCACCCCGCCCGCGCCGACGGCCCTGCGGCCCGACCGCCGGCCCGCATCCCCTTCCCCGTCGTCGACGAGGTCGCCCGGCACTGCCTTCAGGAGGAGGAACCGGAAACGGTCCACATCGAGGTCCACCTACCGGGCCGCCTGGACCGCGACCGCCTCCGCACAGCCTTCGCGGAGGCCCTCCACCGCCACCCCCGCGTCCTGATGCGCGAGGCCTCGGGCCCCTGGTACCGACGCCGCTACGAGTGGGAACTGACGGCGGCCCCGGACACGGAGGTGGTGACCTTCCCGCCAACGGGCCCGTCGGCGTTGCGGGACGCCCGGACACGGGCCCTGACGACGGCACCACCGCTGACCTTGTCACCGCCGATACGGCTGGAGGTGGTGGAGGGGGCGGGGCCGGCGGAGGGCAGCGAGGCGTCGGACGCCGTGGCGGCACCCCGCAAGCGCGGGCCGGCGAACCCACCCCCCGGCAAGAGCGCCTCCGGCGCCGTACAAGGCACCGGAACCGGCACCGTCCTCTTCCTCACCATCAACCACACGGCCCTGGACGGCCCCGCCTGCCTCCGGGTCCTGGCCACCGCGGCCGAGATCTACAGCGGCAAGGACAACTCCCCCGCCGCACCCCCCACACGCCCACCCGGCAGGACTCCGCAGGACCCCGTCGACACCCCGTCCAATTGGTCCCCACCCGCCAGGCTGGCCCAAGGCACCCCCGAACCCTCCCCCGGCAACGGCATGCTCGTCACCGAACTCCCCCTCCCCCACCGCCCCAAGGGCTCCCCCTACACGGTGAACGACCAGCTCATGGTCACCACAGCCCTCACCATCGCCCACTGGAACAGAGAACACGGCGCACCGCCCCGCCCCCTCCGCATCACCATGCCCGTGGACGACCGCCCCCGAGACGCCACCATGCCCATCGGCAACGGCACCCGCCTGGTCGAAGTCCCTTTCTCCCCCGAGGAATTGGCCGCCCACGACCCCACCGCCATGCCCGCCCTGCTGCGCCGCACGGCAACCCGCACACGCGCCCTCAAGTCCCTCCCCCGCCCCCAACTCGGCCACGGCGCAGCTTTCCTCACCGCCCCCGTCACCCCCGTGGCCTGGCGCGCCGCCCTCACCCGTGGCCTGCGCAGAGCAGCCGCCCCCTGGACGTCGACGACACTCCTCAGCAACATCGGCCGCATCCCGTACCCCCTCGACTTCGGCGAGGAGGCGGGCCGCGCGCACGCGGTCTGGTTCTCGGCGCCGGCCCGTATGCCCCGCGGCCTCACCGTCACCACCGCCTCCACCGCGGGCCGCCTCCATCTCGCCCTGCGCTGGTCCCGCGCCCTGCTCGGCCACGGCGACGGCGCACACCTCCGCGACCTGTTCGAGCACTATCTGCACTCCACGGAGGTGACCCCGTGAACGCGACCACCGCCCCCGTGCACCGCCCGGACCTGCGTGACTTCTACGAGGACCCCGCCGTACCGGTCGCCTCCGGCACGCCCCGCAGCCTCCGGCAGGCCCGGATGCTGGCCGCCGCGCTCGGCCCGGCGGCCACGGGCCCACCCCGCACCATCCTCGACATCGGCTGCGGCGACGGCACCGCGGCCGCCACCGCGGCCCCGCTGCTGACCGGCCACCGCATCATCGGCGTCGACTGGTCCCAGGACGCCCTGAAACGGGCCCGCACCCACCTGTCGTACGCCATCCGCGGCGAACTCACCGACGGCGGGCTCCCGTTCAAGTCCGGCTCCGCCGACGCCGTGCTGTTCAGCGAGGTGATCGAGCACCTGGTCGACCCGGACGCCGCCCTCGACGAGATCCGCCGCATCCTGCGTCCGGGCGGCCACCTGATGCTCTCCACCCCGAACCTGGCCGCCTGGTACAACCGAGCCCTGCTGCTGGCGGGCGTACAGCCCGTCTTCTCCGAGGTCAGCCTGCGCGCGATCCACGGCCGCCCGGGCACGGAGGTCGTGGGACACCTGCGGCTGTACACCGCCCGCGCGCTACGGGAGTTCGTCGCCGCGTCCGGCTTCGAGATCGTGGACGTCAAAGGCGCCCCCTTCCACGGCGTACCCCGGCCGCTGCGTCCCCTCGACCGCCTGGCCTGCTCCAGACCCTCGCTCGCCTCGATCCTTCTCCTGCACGCACGGAAGACAAAGACGTAGAGGGGGCACGTCATGTGGTGGGGAGTGGCCGCGGCGCTGCTGGCGAACACCCTGTACAGCCTCGGTTTCGTCCTGGAGAAACGGGCGCTCACCGCGCTGCCCGAGGTGACCATCCGCAACCCCGCCCGGCTGCTGAGACTGGTGCTGGGCAGTCCGCTGTGGATCGGCGGCTCCCTCGCCCTCGCCTCCGGTTTCGGCGCACAGCTCGTCGTGTACCGGACGCTGCCGATCGCCGCCGCCCAGGGCATCTTCGTCTCCGGTCTGGTGCTTCTCGTCCTGCTCTCCGCCCGGCTGCTGGGCGAGGAGACGACCGGGCGGGAACGGTATGCGCTCGGTGCGATCCTCGCCGCGCTGCTGATGGTCGTGCTCTCCCTCAAGGAGGGCTCGGACACGGTCAGCCGCAGCGCCCCCTACCAGCTGATCCTGCTGGTGTGCGTGCCGTCACTGGCGGGCGGTGTGTGGCTGTACGGCGCCGCGGAGCGACGCACCCGGCACCGCCACCGCGCACCGACGACGGGCGTGGAGTACGGAGTGGCCGTCGGCCTGCTGTACGGGGTCAGCTCGCTCGCCATCAAGGGCGTGTCGAGCTACCTGACGTCGAGCGGGCTGGGCGGTGCGGTGGCCGGCCTGCTCAAGTCCCCGTATCCGTATCTCCTCCTCTTCACCGGCGCGTTCGGTCTGGTGATGTCGCAGGCCGCGCTGCAGCGCTGCCGGGCCTCGCTGATCGTGCCGGTGTGCACGACGGTGACCTGCCTCTACACGGCCGTACTCGGCACCCTCTCCTTCGGCGAGGCGCTCCCGCACGACCCGCTGCGGCTCGCCCTGCGTCTTGCGGGCACGGTCCTCGCCGTCTCCGTCCTGCTGGCCATGCCCAAACACGACCAGCCCCCGCCTCCGACGCCTTCCCAACCCCCCGTCGCCACCAAGGAGTTGACCCCTCCATGAACCCCGACGACCCGCTGCTGCGGATCCTGGCGTGCCCGCTCGACAAGGGCCCGCTGCACCTCGTGAGGCCGGACGGCCCGGCCGTCCCCGAGGCGCTGTACAACCCGCGCCTGCACCGCCGTTACCCGATCGTCGACGGCATCCCGCAGCTGCTGCCGTCGTCCGGGGAGCAGGTGTCGGACGACGAGCACGAGGCCTTGCTGAAGCGGATGGCCCAGTGACCGTGACCCCGCCCCGCACCCTGGCCGCCCGACTGGCCCCGCTCCTGCCCGTCCGCGTGGTGGCCGCCGCCGCCCGCGCGGTCTACCCGCGCTTCGAACCCGAGCTGGCCCGGCTCGCCGACCTGTGCCCGCCCGGCTGCGGCACCGCCGTGGACGTAGGCGGCTGGTACGGCCCCTGGACCCGGCGCCTGGCCACCCGCTCCCGCCAGGTGGTGACCGTCGAACCGGTCCCCCATCTGGCCCGCCTGCTCACCTCCGCCGCCCCGCCGAACGTCCGTGTCGTCCAGGCCGCCGCCTCCGACCGCCCCGGCACCGCCCGGCTGTGGCTCCCGCCGGACGACGCGGGCGACCGGGGCGTGTCCTCGCTGGTCCGCCGCGACATCCACGCCCGGGCCCTGCACGTCCCCTGTGTCACCCTCGACGAACTCGGCCTGCGGGACGTCGGCTTCATCAAGATCGACGTGGACGGCAACGAGCTCGCGGTGCTGCGCGGCGCCACGGGCCTGCTGGCCCGCGACCGCCCGGCCCTCTTCGTCGAACTGGAGTCCCGGATCCAGCCGGTCACACCGGTCGTCACCTACCTCTCCCTCCTGCGCTACGAGGGCTGGGTGCTGCCCGGCGACACCTGGATCCCGCTGTCCCGCTTCCCCCTGGAGGCCCATCAGGCAACCGCCTCGCACGTCGTCGCCCAGGGCCTGCTGGGCCGCGTCCTGCCCTTCCGCAAGCACCCGCGCTACGTCAACTCGGTCCTCTTCCTCCCGGACGGCCGCCGTCCGGGCGCCGACACGGTGGGCCACCATGGTTCCCATGCCGTCCGCCAAGCGCCCCGCTAGCCGCCCCTTCACGCCCCTCGACTTCCAGCTGGTCCTGCTGCGCCGCATGGCCGACCACAACCCGGACCTGGTGGAGGACGCCCGCCGCGCACTGGGCGTCTCCATCGCCGACATGAGGGAGGCCAACAGGCGGTGGCAGGCGATGCTGCACTCGCCACACTCCCGAGCCGCCGCCACGCGGTACCGCTCGATCCTGGGCGCCCCCGAGTCGACGATCACCCGCAAGGTCGGCGACCTGGACTGCGAGGCCCTCCTCTGGCCCGTTCCCCTCTGGCCCGACCTGCGCTTCGAAGTACTCCTCGCCCCGAACGGCGCCGTCTGGAACGAATGGCTGGTCCGCGCCCCGGGCACCCCCGGCCCGACCCTGCGCACCCTCGACGACCTCACCCCCTGGTCCTGCACCGTCGACGAGGCAGCCCGCGCCTTCGCCCCCGCCCGGCCCCTGGAGGGCACGGCACCCACGCGGTGGGGGCTGGCGTTCACGGCGCCGGACGGGAAGGGGGTGCGGCGGGAGGTGACCGCCGAGTTCTCCTGGGGGTTGTTGCAGCGGGTGGCGGTCAGCGACCGGTCGCCGTCGCCAGAATCGCGTCCCTGACCACCGCCACCGACCCGGGATGCAGACCGAGGAACAGATTCGGCTCGACCAGCTCCAGCTCCATCAGCCGCGGCTCCCCGTCCGCTCCGTCGACGAGGTCCACGCGCGCGTACAGCAGCTCGGGGGCATCCGGAACGGCAGCCAACGCCCGTTCCGCGACGGCGAGTTCGGCCTGGGTCGGGGTCCACGGGACCAGGTCCGGGTGGGCCACCTTGGTGGCGTCGTAGGCCGTGCCCGGTGCCAGTACGGCGCCCTTGCGGATGGCGTGCAGGAAGCGGCCGCCGAAGAACTGCAGGGCCCGCTCGCCGCTGACGTCGATGCCGGACAGATACGGCTGGACGATCGCGGTCAGCCCCTCCTCGTGCATGCGCGCGAGGTGCCGTACGGCCGTGTCGTGGTCGTCCGGTGTGTAGCGGGCGGCGTACCGGGCGCCCGCGCCGGAGGTCGGCTTGACGACGTACTCGTGGTCGTCGGGCAGGTCGGGGGCGTCGCCGGGCGCGAGATACCGGGTGGGGACCACCGGTACTCCCGCCTCCGCCAGGTCCCCGAGGTACCGCTTGTCGGTGTTCCAGCGCACGACCTCGGCCGGGTTGGCCAGCCGGGTGACCGCGGTGCACTTCTCGGCCCACGCCACGAATTCCTCCGCCCGCCAGCTGTAGTCCCAGGTGGACCGGATGACGACGAGGTCGAAGCCGCTCCAGTCGGTGTCGGGGTCGTCCCACGGGACGGCGACGGCCTCGGCTCCGGCGTCCCGCAGAGCCTGCACCAGCACGGGCAGGTCGCGGTCCTTGCTCGGCTGCGCGCCGGGGTCGTAGGTGGCGAGTGCGACTCGGGGCACGGCGGACTCCAGTTCGTAGGTCATACGGCGGTCAATCGTTCCGCAGGCTAACCACGGTCCCCGCAACCGAAGCAACCGGATTGACCTTCCCCCTCGGTGAAGCCGCAGCATCGGTGACAGGAACACGGAGAGGACTGCCGGATGCGCAGGGACATCCTCACGATCGGTGCGTTCGCACGGGCCTGCCGGCTCTCGCCGAAGGCTCTCCGCCTCTACGACGAGCTGGAGCTGCTGCGCCCCGCCCGGGTCGACCCGCACACCGGCTACCGCTACTACGCCCTCGGACAGCTGGAGCAGGCCCGGCTGGTGGCGTGGCTGCGGCGGCTGGGCATGCCGCTGGCCCTGATCCGGGAGGTGTGCGCTCTCGATCCGGTGGCCGCCGCCCGGGAGATCCGCGCGTACTGGGCGCGGGTGGAGGCCGAGACGGCGGTACGGCGGGATCTCGCCGCGTTCCTCGTGGATCACCTGACGGAAGAAACCAGGAAGGACACCACCATGCTGGAACTGCGTTACTTCGCCCACTCCGACCGCGGCCGGGTGCGGCCCGCCAACCAGGACACGGCGTATGCGGGCACGCGTCTGCTCGCCGTCGCCGACGGCTTCGGGCCGGCCGGTGCGCCCGCGAGCAGCGCGGCCGTCGAGGCGCTCAGGTTCCTGGACACTCAGGAGGTGCCGGCCGGCAGTGTGCTCAACCTCCTGGAGGACGCCGTGCAGGGCGCGACCGAGGCGGTCCGGGACGCGACGGACGACCCCGACTCGAACGGCACGACCCTCACCGCCCTGCTCTGGACGGGCTCCCGCCTCGCCCTCGTCCACATCGGCGACTCCCGCGCCTATCTGCTGCGCGACGGGGAGCTGTTCCGCATCACCCACGACCACACGGTGGTCCAGTCGCTGATCGACGAGGGCCGGCTGACCGAGGAGGAGGCCACGGCCCATCCGCAGCGCACCCTCCTGCTCAAGGCCCTCGGCACCGGCACCCCGGACCTGCGTCTGCACGACGCCGCCCCCGGCGACCGCTACCTCCTGTGCTCGGACGGTCTGCCCACCGTGCTTCCCGACGCCCGTATACGAGAGCTTCTCTCCACCGGGGCCCCGGACGTGGCCGTCAGGGCCCTGGTGGACGCGGCGAACGAGGCCGGGGGCCCGGACAACGTGAGCTGTGTGGTGGCGGACGTGGTGCGGGAGGCCTCCTGATCGTCGTCGTCGGGGCGGCTGGTGTAGGAACGGGGGTGTCGTTCTGCCCTGACGGATGGAGTGCATCGCGTGTCCTCTCTCTTTCCCGCCCTCCAGAGCCCGAGCGAGCGGGTGGCTCTGCGCTTCGGCGACCGGTCCCTGACGTACGCCGAACTCGCCACCGCGACCGGTGCCCTGGCGGCCCGGCTCCCGCCCGGCGGACGGGTCGCGATCTGGGCCACGCCCACCCTGGAGACCGCGGTGGCCGCGGTGGCGGTGCTGCGGGCCGGGGCGGCCGCCGTTCCGCTCAATCCGAAGTCGGGCGGCAAGGAGCTCGGGCACATCCTGTCCGACAGTGCGCCATCGGTGGTACTGGCGGCTCCAGGTGATGAACTGCCTATGCCTGTACGGGACTTGGAGCGCATCGATGTCGACGTGGCCGGCACCGGAAGCACCGCCCTCGCCCTCCTGACCGACGACGAGGCCCCCGCCCTGATCGTCTACACCTCCGGCACCACCGGCCCGCCCAAGGGCGCCGTCCTGCCCCGCCGGGCGATCGCCACCACGCTGGACGCGCTCGCCGACGCCTGGCAGTGGACCGGCGACGACGTACTCGTGCACGGGCTGCCGCTGTTCCATGTGCACGGGCTGGTGCTGGGCATCCTGGGCCCGCTCCGGCGCGGCGGCTCCGTCCGCCATCTGGGGAGGTTCAGCACGGAGGGCGTGGCGCGCGAGCTGAACGGGGGCGCGAGCATGCTGTTCGGGGTGCCGACGATGTACCACCGGATCGCCGGGGCCCTGTCCGAGGAGCCGGAGCTGGCGAAGGCCCTCGGACGGGCGCGGCTGCTGGTCTCCGGGTCCGCCGCGCTCCCGGTCCACGACCACGAGCGCATCGAGGCCGCGACCGGACGGCGGGTCATCGAGCGGTACGGCATGACGGAGACGCTGATGAACACGAGCGTGCGGGCGGACGGCGAGCCGCGCGCGGGCACGGTGGGCGTGCCGCTGCCGGGTGTCGAGCTGCGGCTGGTGGAGGAGGACGGAACGGCGATCACGTCGTACGACGGCGAGACGGTCGGCGAGATCCAGGTGCGCGGCCCGAACCTGTTCACCGAGTACCTGAACCGGCCCGACGCCACGGCCGCCGCCTTCACCGCCGACGGGTTCTTCCGGATGGGCGACATGGCCGTCCGCGAGTCCGACGGGTACGTCCGCATCGTCGGCCGCAAGGCCACCGACCTGATCAAGAGCGGAGGTTACAAGATCGGGGCCGGTGAGATCGAGAACGCGCTTCTGGAGCATGCGGGGGTGCAGGAGGCGGCGGTCACCGGGGAGCCGGACGCGGACCTGGGTGAGCGGATCGTGGCATGGGTGGTTCCGTCGGACCCCCAATCGCCGCCCGCCGCCGAGGAGTTGGCGGACCACGTGGCGGCCCGTCTCGCCCCGCACAAGCGCCCACGCGTGGTCCACTACCTGGAGAGCCTCCCCCGCAACGACATGGGGAAGATCATGAAGCGGGCCCTGCACCGTGCCTGAGCCCCGCCTCTCCGCCCGCGAGCTGCTCGCGCTCGTCACCGACGCCTCGACCCTCACCGAACTCCCGTACCCGGCAAGGGAGTCCAGGCCCGACGGGCCCCTCGCCTGGCAGGGCTACGACGCCTCGCGCGCCCGCGCGGTCGAGCGCACCGGCGAGACGGAGTCGGTCGTGTGCGGCACGGCCATGGTCGCGGGCACTCAGGCGGTGCTGATCGCCTTCGAGTTCGGCTTCCTCGGCGGCTCGCTCGGCGAGCGGACCGGCGACCGCCTGGAGGCCGCCTACGGCCACGCCCGTGCACACCGCCTCCCGGTCGTGCCGCTGGTCGCCACGGGCGGCAGCCGTATGCAGGAGGGCATGATCGCCCTCACCCAACTCCAGCGCGTGGCCCGCCAGTCGGCACTCACCCGCGAGGCCGGCCTCCCCCAGATCGCCGTCCTCAGGGACCCCACGACGGGCGGCGGCTGGGCCACCCTCGGCGCGGGCGCAGACGTGATCCTCGCCCTGCCGGCCGCCCAGGTCGGCTTCGCGGGCTCCCGGGTACGGCCGGCGGACGCGGACCCGTCGGCGTATACGGCGGAGGCGCAGCTGGCGGCGGGGGCGGCGGACGCGGTGGTGCCGGTGGCAGACCTGCGGGAGACACTGGGGCTATGGCTCCGCCTGCTTTCGAGCCCGACGGCGCGGGAAGCGCCCCGAAGGGGCGCGGGGCTGTATCGATCAGCGGCTCCGCCGCGGGGCGCGACCAGCCACCACGGCGCCGCAGACGCCATACGACCCAACCCCGCACCACCAGCAGCGCCGCCCCCCTCCGCCCTCGGCGCCGAGGAAACGCCCACCACCGGCTGGGACGCAGTCCAACGCGCCCGCTCCCCCCAACGCCCCCGCGCCCACGCCTACTTGGACGCCTACTTCACCCACCGCGCAGCAATCCAAGGCGACCGCTCCGGCGGCACAGACACCGAGGGCATCCTCTGCGGCTTCGGCGAACACGCGGGCCGCACAGTCGCCTACGCCGCCCAGACCGGCACCCCCACCCGCCCGGCGGGCTACCGGACAGCGACCCGCCTGGTCCGGCTGGCGGACCGCCTCGGCATCCCGGTGCTGACCCTGGTGGACACCCCGGGCGCGGCCAACGACGCGGAGGCGGAACGGCTGGGCGCGGGCGCCGCGATCGCGGACCTGTTCGCCGCGGTGGCCGCCGCCCGCGTCCCGGTCACCACCCTGGTCATCGGCGAGGGCGGCTCCGGCGGCGCGCTGGCGCTGGCCGCGGCGGGCAACACCTGGGCCACACCGGACAGTTACTTCTCGGTGATCGCACCGGAGCTCGCCGCCGCGATTCTCAAACGGCCGGCACAGGAGGTCGAGGCCACGGCCGACCAGCTGCGGATCCGGCCGCAGGACCTGGTGGAGCTGGGGGTGATCCGGGGCATCGTCGGGCCCTGACCGGCAGCCCGTCCCCGCAGAACCCGGGACATCGCCAAGCACCGTCGGCAACAATGAAGTTCGGCGAGGTCACACAGCACACGGGGGAGCGAGCGGCGCCATGGACGGGTTGATGGAGTTCAGGACCGAGGACGGTGCCCGGGTGGTCGTGGAGGGCGTGCAGAGCGGGACCGGCGCCCGGCTCGTCTCCCGCGGCGGCAGTCCCGTGCTGGCCGCGCGGACTTTCGAAAGCGCCCTGGACGGGGTGCGGGCGGCGGCCGAGTCGGCGCTCAGGGTGTTCCGGGACGGTTCGCTGAGGCCCGACACCGTGGAGCTCGAGTTCGGGGTGAAGCTCAGTGCGGAGACGGGCGCGGTCATCGCGAAGGGCGCCGCGGAGGGGCATCTGGTGGTGAAGCTCAGCTGGTCGCCGGAGCAGTCCCGGCCCGCTCCGGAACCGCCGCAGGCGCCTTCCGCGGACGCCGGCCGGTCATGAGCACAGCTGCCTGGCACGCCCGTATCGAGTGCGGGAACGAGGTCGGCGCGGGTTTCCTCGTCTCCGCCCGGCGGGTGCTGACGTGTGCCCATGTCGTCAGGCAGAGCGGCGCGGCGGCCGTGACGGTGTCGTTCCCGCAGCGCATGGAGCTCGGCGCACTGTCCGCCTCGGTTGCGGTGCACGGCGGCTGGCAGGGCGCCGCGGCCGACCCGGGCGACCTGGCCGTACTGGAGCTGGACCGTGAAGTCCCGCTGGCCCCGGCCGTGTTCGCCCCGCCGGGGACCGAGCACGGCGTGCCCTCGCCGCTGCTGGAGGCCTACGGCTTCCCGGACGGCTACGACGAGGGCACGCTCGCCCAGTACCGAGCCGTGTCGAGCACGCTGATCGCCGGCGAGTGGGTGCAGCTGGAGGCCGCAACCGCGCACGGACAGCCGCTCGCCGCCGGGTTCAGCGGGGCGGCGGTGACCCTGGGGGACGGCCGGGTCGTCGGCATGGTCTCGGCGATCGCGGGCGCGAGGGACGTACGGGTGGGCCGGATGCTGCCCACCCAGGTGATGGCCCGCTACTGGCCGGAGCTCGGCGAACTGGTCCCCACGCCCGAACACCGGCCCGATGCGATGAAGCGGCTGTACACGCTGGTACGGCGGGCGGTGGCCGAGGGCGCGGACTGCGACCCGGACCGGCTGTACGTCGACGCCGTGGGCCCTTTCGGGCCGCCGCTGCCCGAGGGCGGGTTCGGGTCGCTGTGGGACGCGACCGGGTATGTGCAGTGGGAGGTGCCCGATCCCGAGGCGGCGACCCGGCTCGCCGACCGGCTCGCGGAGCTGCTCGACGCGCCGGACGGTGCCGCCGCGTCCGCCTGGTCCCCGATCCTCGTCGAGCTCGACCGCAGCGGCGCGGGCGTCGACCAGGTCACCGTGGAGGTGTCCGCCTACCGGGGCGGACAGCGGCGGCGGGTGGGCTCGCACCGGCTTCCGCGCACCGCCGTACGGGCCTACGTCCAGGAGCGCATCGACGAGGCGTTCACCCAGCTCGCCCCGGACGCGGACGAGCTGATCACGTTCGTGCTGCCCCGCGAGTGGCTCAACGAGCCGGTGGCGCAGTGGGAGTGCGGTACCGACGACTCCACACCGCTGGGCTGCGCCTATCCCCTCGTCGTGGTGGACCGGGCCCGGTACCGCAGCGGTGGCCTGCGCCACCGGCTGGCGAAGAAGTGGCAGAAGCTCGATGCCTGTCCGGGGGCGCGGCTGCACCGCGTCGAGTGCGGCACCCCGGAGCAACCGCCCAGACTGCGCAAGCGGCTGCGGGACGACGACGCCGAGCTGGCCGGCTTCGGCTTCCCGCCCGCCACCGCCCGGCGCCACTTCGAGATCGGCCTCAACACGCCCGTCCCGGTGCTGCTGTGGCCGCGCACGGGCTGCGCCGACTCCCGGCACCGCACCCCGTGCACCGGTACCGCGTTCCTCGACGAGCTCGCCGCCTCGGTCGCCGGCATTCCGCCCGCCGAACTACCTTCCCATATAAGGGAGTTGCGGGAGACCGCGGAAGCGGACGAGGACCCGGAGCAGCACTGGGCGAGGGACGTACAGCTCCTGTGGGACGATCCGCGCTGCTTCCCCGAGCCCGCCGCCAGCCTCCACTCGCCCGTCGCCTGAGCCGCCCGCCGCACCTCACGGAGAGAAGCCCCATGCCCCTGTGGCCCGTCTACACCGGCACCAACGAGCCGCACGACGGCATCACCGAGCTGCCGCCGCCCCCGCCCTGGCGGGCCTTCGACGGCGGACCGGTCCTAGACCTGCCGGACCCGGGCGAGGACACCGCGGCCGCCTCCCCGGACCGCACCCATCGCGCCGAGACCTACCGGGCCACCGAGCAGACCGTCCAGCTCGTCAACGCGGCCCTGTATCTGCGCCGCCCGCTGCTGGTCACCGGACCGCCCGGCACGGGCAAGTCCTCCCTGGTCTACGCGGTCGCCCGCGAGCTGCGCCTGGGCCCGGTGCTGCGCTGGAACATCACCAGCCGCAGCACCCTGCACGACGCCCTCTACCAGTACGACCCGCTCTCCCGCCTGTACGCGGCCCGGGGCAGCACGACCTCGGAGACGGGCATCGAGGACCATCTGCGCCTGGGCCCCCTGGGCACCGCACTCCTGCCCTACGCCCGCCCCCGCGCCCTGCTCATCGACGAGATCGACAAGAGCGACCTGGACCTGCCCAACGACCTGCTGAACGTGTTGGAGGAGGGCCAGTACGAGATCCCCGAACTGGTCCGCACCGCCCGCCGCACCCCCGAGGCGGAGGTGATGGTCGACGGCACCGACGAGCGGGTGACCGTGCGCCGCGGCCGGGTCCGCTGCAAGGCGTTCCCCTTCGTCGTGCTCACCAGCAACGGCGAGCGCGAGTTCCCGCCCGCCTTCCTGCGCCGCTGCGTCACCCTGCGCCTGCGCCAGCCCGACGACGGCCGGCTCGCCGACATCGTCCGCGCCCACTTCGACGAGGAGCCCGACGCGGACGCGCAGCGGCTGATCGACCGGTTCCTGGCCCGGGTGGGCGGCGGCGACCTGGCCACCGACCAGCTTCTCAACGCGATCTATCTGGCCCGGTCCTCCGACCTGCCCGCCGAGAACCTCGACGAGCTGGCGGAGCAGCTCATGCCCTATCTCGGCGAGACCTCGCAGAGCGATGCCTTCTGAACCCTCCGGCGCCCCGGAGCCCCTCGCCCGCCTGGCCGACGTACTGGCCCAGGCGGCCGACGGCACCCGCCCGACCCCGCTCGAACTCGCCGAACTCCTCTGGCTGGCCGGCCACCTGGAGCCCGCCGCCGAGCCTGCCGCACCCCCGGCGCCACAGCCTCCCGCACCGGAACCCCACCCGGCAGAAACGCCCGAACCCGCACCCACGCCACGCCCGCCCCACCACGACCCGGCCCTCGCCCGGCCCTCGCGACCCCACCGCGTCCCCCTGCACCTCCCCGGCCCCGGACCTGCGACGAAACCGCACACCACCCTGCTGGCCCCCGCACCGCCGATGCTGCGCCACCCCCTGGCCCTGCAGCGCTCCCTGCGCCCGCTCAAGCGCCGTATCGACGCTCCCGTACACCTCGAACTGGACGAGCAGGCCACCGCCGACCGCATCGCCCGCCTGGGCGCGGGCCCCGAGTGGTGGCTGCCGGTCCTGCGCCCCGCCCAGGAGCGCTGGCTGCGTCTGAACCTCGTCCACGACGACGGGCCGACGATGCCGGTCTGGCGCCCCCTGATCCACGAACTGCACACCGCGCTGGCCCAGTCGGGCATCTTCCGCACGGTCGCCCTCCACCGCGCCGGCCCCGACGGCACGATCCGCCGACCCGGCGACCACACCCCCGCCGACGGCCGCACGGTCACCCTCCTGGTCAGCGACTGCATGGGCCCGCAATGGCGGGAGGGCCCCGCGGGCAGCCGCTGGTACGGCATGCTGCGCCGCTGGGCCCGGCGGATGCCACTGGCCGTGGTGCAGCCGCTGCCGGAGCACCTCTGGCCGGACACCGCCCTGCCGACGACTCCCGGCCGGCTGTCCGCGCCGCACCCGGCGGCCCCCACCGCCGCGCTCACTTTCACACCGTACGACCCGACGGTCCGCCACGAGGGCAACGGCGCCATCGCCCTCCCGGTGCTGGAACCGGGGCCGCAGTGGCTGGCGCACTGGGCGGCGCTGATCGCCACGCCGGGAGGCACGGAGCATCCCGGCTCGGCGGCCCTCCTCACCGGTCCCCTCCCTGCCGACGCCGACGACCGCACGGATCTCGCCCGCCTCTCCCCCGAGGACCTGGTCCTCCGGTTCCGGGCCACGGCCTCCGCGGAGGCCTTCCGGCTGGCCGGTCACCTCGCCCTCGGCCGCCCCGACCTGCCCGTCATGCGGCTGGTCCACGCGGCGCTCGAACCCCGGCCGCGCCCCCAGCACCTCGCCGAGGTGATCCTGAGCGGCATGCTCACGACGGTCCCGGGCCCGCCCGGTTCGTACGCCTTCCGCCCCGGTGTGCGCGACCTGCTGCTGCGCGGCCTGCCCCGCACGGCACGCGGGCGGACCACGGAACTGCTTGCCCGGGTGGGCGGGTTGATCGACGAGCGGGCCGGGGCGGCACCCGGGGAGTTCCGGGCCACGACGCCCGCGACGGGCGGGACACCGACGGCCGTGGACGGCGAGGCGTTCGCGACCATACGGCCGGAGAGTGCGCGGCAGCTGAGCGGGGCGGGCGGCCTGACGCCGGCCTCGGTTCCGGGGCGCCTGGGCACCCGCTACCGGGTGGTTCGGCGGCTCGGGCCGACCAGGTCCCTGTGGCAGGCGCAGGACACCGAGGAGAACCGCACGGTGGTGCTGCGCCTGCACGAACCGGTCACGGATCCCGCCCGTCGCGGGGCGTTCCTGCGGGACGCACGGCTGCTGCGGGAACTGAACCAGCGCAACGTGGTCACCGTCCACGACTTCGGCATTGAGGACGACGTTCCGTACGTCGTCATGGAGCACTTGGACGGCCTTGCTCTGAACAGCCTTGCGGCACCGAGTGGTTACCGTCTGCCGGCGCCGCTGACCGTGTCACTGGGGTGGCAACTCGCCCAGGCCGTCGGCGCGCTGCACAAGGCCGGTTTCGCCCACATCGGGCTGGACATGACAAAGGTGCTCCTGCTGCCCGACGGTACGGCCAAGCTCACCTTGCTCCCACCGGAGCGGATGACGGATCAGGACGCATACTCGGCGGACCTCCGGACGCTCGGGCAGTTGCTGTTCCATCTGGCGTCGGGCCACCCGGGCGGGGACGGCACGCCGGTCTCGCCCGATCGCCTCACGGGCCTACCGGTCCCGCTGCGCGCGCATTTCGCGGCGGCGCTCGACGCGCTCCTCGGCGGCGATCTCGACGACCAGCGGGGCGGCCTCGGCCGGCTCCAACACCCGACGCTCCTGTCTCCCCTGGCGACGGCGCACGCTCCCCTCCGCTACGCCCTCCTCGGCCCACCCGCCGTCCACCGGAGCGAAGGCCGCCCCCTCGCCCTCGGTTCCCCCCAGGAACAGGCGATGCTGTGCATGCTCCTCCTCCACCACGGCCGTAAGGTGACCCGCGCCGAGCTCACCGAAGGCATCTGGGGGCGCAAGCCTCCCGCACGCGCCGACGCCCTCCTGGGCACCTACGCCTCCAGACTCCGCAACGCCCTGGGCCCCGGCGTCCTGGCCACCCTGTCCGACGGGTACGCCGTGCACACCAGCGCCGACATCGTGGACGTGATCCACTGCCAGCAACTGGTGGTCGACGCGGACAGGGAACGTACGGCAGGTCGCGTCGAACTCGCCCACAGGTGGGTGAACGAAGCCCTGGGCCTGTGGCACGGCGACACCGCCCTGGACGGTGTTCCCGGCCCCGCCGCGGCCGCCGCCCGCACCCGGCTGCTCCGACTCCGTCTCGACCTGTACCGCACCCGGGCCGAACTCGACCTGGACCAGGGCGAGTTCGAGACGGCCGCGACCGGTCTCGAACACCTGGTCGGCGAGTACCCGTCCCGCGAGGACTTCCGCCGTCTGTACCTGATCGCCCTGAAGCGCCAGGGCCGGATCGCCGAGGCCCTGGAGGTCTACGAGGAGTACCGGCTCTCCGGCGGCACAAACCCCGAACTGCGCCTGCTGGGGCGGGAACTGCGCGAGGAGCTCGGCGAGACCGCCGACGAGGAGCCGGAGCCGGAGTACGAGCCGGGCCCGGACCAGAACACCAGCTTCGGCCTGTTCGCTCCGGACGAGACACCGGAGGGCAGCTTCCGGCCGGAGGAACTGCCTTCGCTGCTGTACCCGGACGAGGAGCCCGCCGAGGCCCCGCCCGGGTATGCGGCCGTCGCCTTCTACGACCTCGCCGACGACCCCGAGGACCAGGACTCCCTCCCGGCGCTGGGCCGCTGGGTGCTGCGGCTGATCACGGAGAGCGGACTGGAGGAGAGCTCCTACGAGTTGCGCGGGCGCGAGAAGGGCTACGCCGTGTCCATGGACTCCGGTACAGCGCGGCCCCTTCTCAGCGCCACCTTGAGCCGGTCGGAGGGCCGGCTGACCGAACCGGCCGGCACCCGGCCGGCCATCAGCTTCCACGCCGTGGCGGACGAAGAGCCCGACTGGGCGGCGGCCCGGCGGCTCCTGGACACGTCCGGCGCGCCCGGCGTCATCGCCGTGTCACCCGTCCTGCGAACCGAGCTGGGCGTGACCTCCGGGTCGGCGGCCGGCTGGCAGCCCCTCCCCCACCTGCCGAGCGGGTCCCCCGACAGCGCCCCTCCTCCTCTCGCGCTGGGCCCGTATCCCCTGCCCGTCGGGCAGCCCCTCCCCGAACCCCGCGGCAGAACGCGGAACGTCGTCTACGTCCTCCCCGGCGGCGAGCTGAGCCTCACACGCGCCCCGTACGCCGAGAGCTACTACGAGGTCGACCTCACCGTCCGGCATGCCGCCCGCGAGGTCGTCCTGCCGAGTTCCGGGGGCGGCACGTTCATCGCGTCCGTCGAACTGTCCTGGCACGTCGACGATCCGGTGGAACACGTCCGCGGCGAACCGGCGAACGTTGCCGAACGCCTCCTGAACCACCTCATCGGGGAGGCGCGTCGAATCACCCGCCGCCATCCGTCCACGCGCGGCGGGGCTGCCCAGAACGCCCTGCGTGACGCACTGCGCCACTGGCCGGTGCCGGGGATATCCGTGGCGTGCTCGATTCGGCTGACGGATCAAGACTGGGCCTAGCGACCCCACAGCGCCGAACATAAACCGCAAAACCCCCATTCGGCTGCGCCCCGACCGGCCCCCCACAAAAGGCGCCACCCGCCTCCGGCACCGCACGATGCCATTGGGACCCGCTGCCCGGCGGCCCCACGGTCTGCGTTTTTCTGGAGGACCCTGCATGACCGCAAGTCTGGAGCAGTTGCGGCGCTGCCATTTCGCCGTCGACCTGGGGGCGGCCCGGACCCGTGTCTACGTCAGGGGCGTCGGCCTCGTCGTCGACCAACCGTCCGTCGCCGCCGTGAACACCCGTAGCGGTGCCCTCATCGCCGTGGGTGACTTCGCCGAGCGGATGAGGGGCCGCACCCCGAGCCACATCCGCGTGGTGCGCCCGGTGTCCGGCGGCACCGTCGTCGACATCGAGATGGCGCAGCGCATGCTCCGGGGCCTGCTCGGCGACAGACTCCGCCGCGCCCTGCGCCGCAAGCCCTTCCTGCGCGCCGCGGCCTGCACCCCGCACGAGGCCGACCCGCTGGCCCGGCGGGCGGCCGTCGAGACGCTGGTCGGGCTCGGCGCACGGCGCGTGGAGCTCGTCGACACGCTCATCGCCGCGGCCGTGGGGTGCGGGCTGCCCGTGCAGCAGCCCGAGGCCACCATGATCATGGCCTGCGGGACGGCGACCACCCAGGTGGCCGTGCTCTCGCTCGGTTCGACCGTGAGCTCCGAACGCATTCCCGTCGGCGGCGACGCCGTGGACCACGCGATCGTGCAACACCTTCGCCACCAGCACGAGTTGATGCTCCCCAGCCAGTCCGTACGCCCTCTGCACCTGGCCCTCTCCGACATAGGGCTCACCGCCCAGGGTCCGAAGTCCACCGTGATCCGGGGGCGGGACGTGGTCACCGGTCTCGTCCGTTCGGTGCAGGTCGACACCGCCACCGTGCGCGAGGCGATCGAGACCCCGCTGACCGCCGTGGTCGACGTCATCGGCCGGGTGCTGCGGGAGTGCCCGCCCGATCTGGTGGCCGACCTCGTCGACCGCGGGATCATGCTGGTGGGCGGCAGCGCGCTGCTGCCGGGGCTGGACGAGATGGTCCGGCAGGCCACCGGCATGCCGGTGCACATCGCCGAACGGCCCGACGTGTGTGCCGTACAGGGCCTGGGCTACATGCTCGAGGGCAGGGTCGAGCCGCTGGTGCTCGGTGCGACCGTCATGTGAGCCCCGGACGGACGCCGAGGAGTAAGGCGCCCGGTCAACGGGCGAACCAGCAGCGCACGGTGGTGCCGTCCGGACCGGTGTACACACGCACCAGGTCCGCGACGAGGTTGACCATGAGGAGCCCACGGCCGCCGCGCTGTTCACGCGGGACCGGTCTGCGGCCGGCCAGCGGGTCGACCAGGTGGCCCTTGTCGCGGACCTCGCACACCACGTACCCGTCCTCGGCCCACACGCCGAGCACACCCGAACCGCCGCCGTGCACCACGCTGTTGGTGACCAGCTCGGCGGTGGCCAGCGCCAGGTCCTCGGCCCGACAGGACGCGAGGCCGAGGCGTACGGCCTCGTCGACGGCGAGGTGGCGGGCCTGGGAGAGGGAGTCCGTGTCGAAGCGGAAGGACAGGGAGGGCGGGACGTCGGGTACGGGCGGCAGCGGTTCGTTGTAGCGGGCCACGACCTCCCCGGGAGCGTAGGCCCGGCTGTCCTCCTGCCGTCCGGAGCCGCCGCGGACGAGGGTGGGGTGGGTGGCGAAGGCGTCCGCGACGACCTGCGGGTCGAGGCGCAGGATGTCGTACGGGCACAGGATGGTCGCACTCCGGCCGCGGAAGGCCGCGTTGATCAGTGCCTCGTGCTGGACGCAGGCGGGGTATTCGGAGGGTGTACGGCCGGCCCAGATCGGTTCGCCGATGATGCTCACGCGGGTGCCGGGCGGCTGGGCGTCGGCGAAGGAGCGCAGCACCGCGGGGATGATCCGGCCGGGGTTGCGCCCGGCCTCCCGCATGTCCAGGAACCGCACGGTGGCGGCGTCCTCGCCGAGCGCGTCCCGGATCAGCCGGAGGCGCTCCCCGGGCACGGCCACGGCGACGGGTTCACCGGCCGCGAGGGCGTCCCGGACGAACGGGACGGTGCCCGCGAGGTACTCGTCCTCGTCGCCGTAGAGGAGCGCGGGGTGCACGAAGGGGGCGAGATCTGTGTCGGCGGGGGTCACTGCCGACCACTCCCGTCGACGTACATGCTCACCACCGCCTCCCCTGCCCCACTGGCTCCCTTGATGCAGCCCGCGTACCCCGAAGGACGGCCGCCATTCCTCCCAGGGCCCCGGGAGTCGTCGGTTGCGGTATCAGTACGGCAGGATCCGCCCCGAGGGCGTCCTGCGGTCGATGGTGGTGTCGCGGGGCGCGGCGGGCCTGCGGTTGACACGGACGCGGGTCTGACGGTTCATGACGCCCTCCTCGGACCGGCTGGCTTACGTGAACCAGCCTGGTCCGCGCGCCACTTCGCCACATCGTGCCCACGGAGACACCTGCCATGCCTCCGAAGCACGACCCGGGGCAGAAACCGCCACTCCCCCGGGATGAGGACGACCCTTAGACACCCATTGGCCCGCTATGTGCGAGCCGGCTTGAACCAGTCCGGATCGGCCCAGCGCTCGCGGCCGGCCAGGTCCGGTCGGTAGCCGGGGTCCCGCTCCCGGCGCAGCCGGACGCTCCAGTGGAGTACCGCCTCGGGAGGTACGGGACGTGCGCGCCGGCCCACGAGGATCCACGCCGGGCCGTTGTGGTGCACGGGGGCGTCGGCGAAGGCCTCGGTCAGCGCGGTCGCCGTACCGTAGGCACCCGGCCGGAAGTCCAGGTCGTCCGAGACACCGTCGGTGATCCACTTGAGGGGGATGGTGGAGAGCAGGGGTGCGTCCGGGGCGTGGTCGAAGGTGCCGCCGACATCGGAGTGCACCCCGGCGAACCACACCTCCTCCGCCGTGCTCATGTCCGTGTCCGGGCCGGGGCTGCGCGGCTTGACGAGGAACTCCCGGTACGGGCGCCGCAGCTCGTCGAGGGACACGGCGTGCCGGATGCGGGCGGCGTTGGGCAGGGAGTGGGTGTACGGCCAGCGCAGATTGCCCAGGCGGAGGAGGCCGGCCGCCTTCACGGTGTCCCAGACGCCCAGGTAGGCCACCGGCAGGGCGTGGTGCGAGACCTGCCGGGGGTCGTTGCTCTTCACCTGCTCCCACAGCGGCTCGCCCTCGGTGCGCAGACAGAAGGCGTGCGAGAAGCGGGCGACCTCCTGCTCGCTCCTGTCGATCCCGACGGACTGATTGAATGCGTACTTCGCCACGGCGTACGGCACCAGGTTCTCCGCCCCGGGCCGCATCAGTCCCGGCTTGTTGAGCATCCCCACCAGCGCACGGGCCGTGTAGGCGCCACGGCTGAACCCGAAGACGTACACCGCGTCCCCCGGCTGCCAGTGCTGCATCAGGTACGTGTACGCCTCGGTGAGGTTGGCCTTCAGTCCCGTTCCGAAGGCGAGACCGCCGAGCCGGGAGAGCCGGCGGCCCACCGGTCCGCGCGCGGTGGCCGACGACATGGTGCCGACCCCTGGGTCGTAGTAGAGCAGCTGCCTCGACGGGTCGCCCGGTTCCAGCATCTCGTAGAACCTGACCACGTTCGTGGGGTTGCGGGCACCCACCTGGTTCCCCGAGCCGTCCAGGCAGACGACGATCCTGCGCGGCATGACCACGGCCCGCCTATCCCGCCCGGCGGGTGCTGCCGCGCGCGCCGCGGGAACGGGGCCGGGCGGCCGCGGTGCGCGCCCCGGGCGTGAGCTGCTGCTGGAACGCCTCGAGCGCCATCGGACTGTCGGCCGGGAGCACGGCCATGACGCGGCGCCGCTGCGCCTTGGCCAGGACGTCCCCGGCGGGTGTGCCGTGCCGGGCGTGGACGATGCGCACACGTCCGTCTCCGGAACCGCGGGGGGCCACGGGGGCGACGCCGGCGTGGGTGCCGTCGGGCAGGGTCACCCACAGGTTGAAGTCGTCGTACCGGATGTAGTCGGCGCCCTTGATCGGCCAGGGGTAGTGGTGCTCCCCGGCAGCCTTGGGCAGGACCCCCTGGTGGTTCCCGCGGGTCAGCGGCACGCACGCGTTGAACAGCGAGTCGGTCCAGGCCGCGACACCCTCGGGATCCGTGATCGGAGTCTGAAGCAGCTTGCGGGCCCGCTTGTAGCCGAGGGCCTCCAGCGCGGGAAGGGTCTCGGGGAACGCGGCGACGAGGTCGGCGGCCTCCTGCCGCAGCCGGTCGACCTTCGCGGGGTCGGCGCAGAACTGCATGCTCCACTCGATGCCGACCCGGGCCCGAAACATCCGCCAGCCGGCGTCCGTCTTCACCCAGAGACTGCCGCCGTGATGCATCTCGTACGGCCCCGGCCCGTACGGCCGCTCGGTCTTCCCCAACTCCTGAAGGATCTTGTTCACTGCCGTCTTCGCGGCGCGGAACTCCGCGGACTCGACGCGCACCTGGTGCTTGACGAGCTGTATCTCCCAGGGATGGTCCTCCCGTTCCGTCTTGCCGAAGGTGAGGGAGGGAGCGGACTTCGTCGCCGTCGCGGATCGGTCGTCGACCATGGCGGCCTCCTTCTGTCGACCTGTCGACACTCCTTTTCTCATCGTCCTCCCAGGGCTCATTTCTCGCTCTGCGTAACACCTGGGCCGTTCAACGATGTGACAGCTGACTGTTCGACGGAGCGCAGGACAGCCGCCCCGTGCTGACCGGAACGCTCGGCTCCCGACGTCCGCGGCGCACACTGGAGCCATGCGCCTACGCACACCCCCGGGCGCCGTCCGGTGGCACCGCGCCGCACGGACGCTCGCCCGCCGCCACCGCCCGGCCCCCGCCCGCCCCTCGCACCGGGTCCAGTTGCTCGCCCTGGTCGCCGTCCTGGACGAGGCGGTGGCCGCCCAGACACCGGCCGACGCGGCGGTGGCCGCCTGCGGCGAACCGGGTCCCGTCTCCCGCCGGACGGCCCGCATGTGCAGCCGCCAGAGCAGCACCCTGCACCGCCTGCGCACCCGGCTGCAGGACCTCGAACTCACCGAGCCGGACCTGCAGCGGGCGCAGGCCCACGCGGCACGGCTGCTCGCCTACGACCTCTGGATGCTGCGCGAGTCCCTCGACCTGGCCTTCACGCTCCGCCCCGGCCCCCGCACCGAGGCCGCCCGGCTGGGCCTCAACGGCCTGGGCCGCCACGCCGACGACCTGCGCCGCCTGCGCGACGGGCTGCGCGCGGAAGCGGGCCGATAACCGCCCTACCCGAGGACGGACGCGGTGGCCGAGGGGGGATCGGTCGGCCGCGGCGAGGTCGCCTCGCCGGAGTCGGCCTGGAGCACGAGAACGACCGCTATGACCGCCATGGTCACGGCCGTCAGCGTGACCAGCCACCACATCCTGATCGGTTTCGCATGCCCGGCCATGGCGCCCTCCTTGGGCGCGAGCGTACGCGCAATGGCACCACCGAGGCCCCCTCTTCACGGCACATCGACGGGTACGACACCGCGCCAACGCCCTGCCCCCTCCCGAGAAGGGATGGCCCCAAGAGATCGTGCGGCGCGCCCAGGACGCCCCCGCCGTCGCTGCGGCGCGCAAGACGTAACACCGCAGGGTGTGCGCCGCCGCGCAGGGGGATCAGTCGGTCAGCCGGTTGATGGCAGCGGCGGCGATGCCGGCCATGTAGCCGGCGTCGTCGCTGGGCTGACCGGTGAGTTCGACGATGCCGACCCGGAGACCGCTGCGGATCACCGCGACACCGCCGGCGACCTTGCCGTCACCACTGTGGGCCGGGTACCAACTGCCCTCGCCGGCCCTGACGGTGATCCCATGCGCCTTGCCGTAGTACCAGTGCCCCGCCGGCTCGTGCTGGCAGTTGCGCACCACCTTGTTGAGCTGCTCCTCGTACGAGGCCGCCGACGGGCCGGTGGAACCGGCGGCGACGGACTCGGTCAGCAAGGTGCCCTTGGTGTCGAAGGACCAGGCCACGTCGGCATAGGCGACACCCTTCCCCTTGGTCAGCGTTCGCATCGTCTCCTCGCCGGAGCACGCGGAGAGAGCCTGCTTCCCGCTCAGGCCCACCGTCGCGCCGACCGGGGACAGGCCCTGCTGGAAGAAGTCCTCGCTCTGCATCAGGGCGGCGGAGCCGAGGGCGGGCTCGGCGGAAGTGGCGGCAGGCGCGGCCGGCGACTGGTTCGGAGTGCTGGCGCCAACGCCCGCGGCAGCGGGATGCGTGCCGATGACGATCGCGATCAGAGCGGCGCCGGCGGAAGCGGCTGCTGCTGCCGTACGACCGCGACGCGAGGACCTCTTGCCGGCTGCGCGGTGGTCGAACATCTGGTTGAACATCTCATCTCCTGTCCGGTGGCGACGCGGTGGGCGTCGTACACCAGGGAGATGCCGCAGGTCCGCGAGATGTTGGATGGCAATCCGCGACGATTCCTGTGATCCAGGTCACCACTCAAACGCTCTCAGAGCCGTGTCACGGCCGCACGGACGATCCGCGTCATCGCAGCCGTGTCCAGGCAGGTGTCGACCTCCAGGACCCCGTAGTGAGAGCCGTTTCGGAGTACGGCGATGCCGCCACACGGCTCCTTGCCCCGTGGGGCGGTCCCCGCGGTGTTCAGGTCACCGTCGTAAGAGCCCATCCAGTTCGCGGCGATCCCCGGAGCGACACCGACCGTGTGCGTCGGCCCGTAGATCCAGTGGCCGGCCGGTTCCGTCTGGCACGGCACTTCCTCCAACAGCAGGCGCTCGGCGTAGTTCTGCGCCAACGTCGGGTTCCCGGCGTCGGCAGCGACCTCGCGTGCCACCTGATCCTTGATGTCAACCGCCAGCGTCGGGTCCTCCGCGTCCGTGTCCTCGGTCGTCACGAACCCACGGAAGTGCGCGCCGGGCCCTCCCAGGGTCTGGCCGAGGGTCTTCTCTCCGGCACAGGCCGCGTTGGCGTACCTGCCGTCCCCGACCCGATCCCGTACATGGACGGGCTTGGGGACCCCGGCCTTCCTGAACGCGTCCGCCGCCAGCAGGCTCCCCTCCGTCACGGGTCCGTCGGCGGGCTTCGCCGCCGGCGAGGGGTGGTCCGGAGCAGAGTGGCCGGGCAGGACGAACCGGCCCGTGAGCAGGCCGAGTCCGACGGCTGCCGTCAGGATGACGGCGATCGAACGGGTTCGCACGGCAGCACCTCCCGGCTCCGGGTCGGCTGAGACGGCTCGACGGTGCGGAGCCGGGACGCCTCAGCAGCCACTGCCGAGACGGTCCCGCATGAAGCGACGAGCCTGGTGGATACGGTCCTTGACGGTACCCAGGGGGGCGTCGGTGATCTCCGCGACCTGCACATAGGTCAGGTCTCCCAGATCGCGGAGCACGAACGATTCCACCAGGGCCGGATGCCGCTCCTCGAGTGCCGCCAGCGAGTCCATCAGGTCCAGGCGGGTCCCCGCGATGACGCTCGTCGTGCGGGGGTCGGCACCTTCGGGAAGGAACTCATGGCTGTCCTCCGCGCGTCGGCGCATCGAGCGGTACGTGGACCTGGCGGCGTTCGAGGCGATCACCGTCACCCACCCGAGGAACGAGCCTCGCCCGCTGTACTCGCGCAGATGGGTGCTGATGGACAGCAGAGCGTCCTGCGTGGCCTCTTCGGCGTCGGCGTGGTGCGGAAGGAACCTGGAGCAGCGGCGCATGACCGTGGGGCGAAGTCTGGCGAGCAGGCGTTCCAGGGACGCCCGGTCACCTGCCTGGGCGGACGCCACGAGCCGTGTCAGCTCATCTTCGTCGATCATCCTGCTCTCCCCCGTTCACGCGCGGCCTCGGAATCCACTGACCTGGACTCCACCTGGCCCCCTCGCAGTTCCCGGCTCCGGCGCCTCCGGCAGAATGTGGCCGCATGCGGAAGCTAGGTCGTTACCTCCTCGAGGACAGACTGGGAGCCGGCTCGTTCGCGACCGTCTGGAGAGCATACGATCCCGAACTCGACACGGATGTCGCGGTCAAGGTGCTGGCCGACAACTGGGCCGCGAACGCCGATGTCCGACAGCGGTTCCTGGCGGAGGCGAGGCTGCTCCGCAGGATCTCCAGCCCACGTGTCGTACGCGTTCACGACGTGGGTGTCCAGGACGATCGCCCCTTCTTCGTCATGGACTACGTCCGAGGCGGCACGCTGGCCGAAAAGGTCGGGCACTGCCGGCCCGCGGAGGCTCTCCATCTGGCTGCCGAGGCCGGGTACGCCGTCCAGGTGCTCCACGACGCGGGCGTCGTCCACCGTGACATCAAGCCGTCCAACCTCCTGCTCGACGTCAGCCGTACGCCCACTGCCGTACTCGTCGCGGATCTCGGCAGCGCGAAGCAACTGGCTGACGCGTCGGGGCTGACCGTGACCACGGGCACTCCCGCGTACATGGCACCCGAACAGGCCCTCCAGACCGGCGGGTTCGACGGCAGAGCCGACGTGTACGCCCTCGGTGTCGTCGCCTACGAACTGCTGACCGGGCGTAAGCCGTTCGGCCCGGGCGGTCGCGCGACCCTTGCCGCGGCGCAGACACCGCCGTCACCGTCGCCGACGCTTCCCGCAGAGCTGGGTACCCCGAAAGCCATCGACACCCTTCTACGCGCCGCCCTGTCCGTGGAACCCGAGAACCGGCCGCGAACCGCTCAGGCGTTCGCGGACGCGTTGTCGTCCCACGGGGAGGAGGAGCAGGTGCCGGCCACGCGCTCAAGGCCGACACCCCTGGTGGTCTGGCTCGCGGCGCTTGTCGTGTTCCTGGTGACAACGGCGCTGACCTGGTCGGTCCGCTGAACCTGGAGGGCAGCCGAGGGCGTCCTACCGGACCTGGCAGGTCAGAGGGGCAGCCGCCGACGCAACGGAGGTCAAATGCGATTCCTCGTGGTTGTCGCTCCTGCTCGGCAGACGCGTTCGCACGTGCCGACCTGCGACAACGGCGCCCGGACTCCACCCAGCCGGGGCCAGAACCGAGATTTTCAGGAGTCTTCCGCGCCACGTGGCCTGCCTTCCGTCAACCGACGCGGTTGATCGGCGGGCAGTGCCATCGCGCGTCGATGACCTCGGGCCGCGGGAGGTACATGCGCAGCGCGACATACCAGATGCCCTGCTGTGGCGTGGGCAGCCAGTTGGACTCCCGCTCGGGCCCGGGCGAGTCCGGCCGCAGGTACAGGGTCAAGCCTCCGTCGTCGTCCCTGACCAGCCCCCGGGTGCGGTCTCCGACGGAGTACCGGTTGATCGGATTCGCGATCAGGTTCCGGTCCTCGTCGTAGGCGGTCAGGGACCAGAACGCGTCGACCGGGGGCTGCGTCCCCGCCTCGAAGCGCAGTTCGTAGCGGCCGGTGGTCAACGTCTCACCGGCGCCGTCGGTGAAAGCCGCCAGGTAGACCGCTTCCTCGGGATCGTTGATGGCGATGCCCACCAGGGACTGCTCCCCAGCCCGCCTGAGGAAGTCGTCCCCGAAGTGCCCGATCTGCGGGGGAGGGTATCGCCAGCCGTTGATCAGCTCACCCCACTGGCCGCTGAGCACCTGCTGTTCGAGCATGGGCAAGGCGGTGGCGGCGGCCCGGATCAGGCCCTCCTTCACCGGCTCCGGTTGTGCCTCGACATCCAGCCCCGGGCCGATGCCGATCTCCGCGAACTGCCGGAGCAGGACATCGTGGTGCTTCGGCAGAGGGTTCTCGGCCAGCATCGCGTTGAGTGTCTTCCACGGAGCGAGCGGGTCCTCGGCGGGGTCGGCCGGTACCGGTACGTCGCGACGCTCCGGAAGCGTGGCGCCCTCTTCGCCGAACAGGTGAAGCGGCGTCAGCCGGTACTGCTGCTGCAGCGCGTGGACGGCCGGGAGGTCGTCCTCGCCCTCGACGAGGGTCCGCCCGACCACCAGAACCCACGGGGTGGGGGCATTCGCCGTGCGGCGCACCCCCTCCGGGAGGTCCCCGCTCCAGTCCGGGCCGATGAGGGCGAAGTCACCGGCCTCCGATCCGGTCGCCCGCATGCCCACGTAGTCGTAGTTGTCGGAGGTGAAGGCGACCAGTTCGAAGGTGAAGTAGCGGTCGCCCATGTCCGGGTGCGAGAGAATGAGGGGCTCCTCGCTCAGGTCCACCCACGCCCAGGAGTACAGCGTGTCGTTGTTGGGGGACACGCCCTCCTGATCCGAGGCGTCCCAGAGCCTGCTCGCATGCCAGAAGTGGTTGACGGCCATGTGCGGCGTCGTTTCCGACTCGGGCTTCTGGGTCACCCAACGGTGGCGGAGCTCGGCGTTGTAGACGTGGGGGAAGCCGTAGATGAAGGCCTGCTCTCCCAGCGTGTACGCGTACTCACGGCGCCAGTCGTCCAACCGCCCGGTCAGCGTCGGCTTCACCGAGTGCCATGCAAGGGGCAGGGCCCGCGTGACCTTCCTGGCGCGGTGGATGGTGTCCCCCGGGTGACGTACGGCCGCCGCGGTGGCCTTTCCGGTGGAAGCCGCCGCGTGGCCGATGCCGACTGCCGCCATGGCGAGATCGTGGCGCAGACCTCGTCTGGAATGGTTGCTGTTGCCTGAGGATGCCATCACACCGCGTTCCTCTCCTGAGGCCCAACAGCACGGCTCGCAGCCACCACGTGAACTCGAGTACGCGAACTGGGGAAACCGCGAGCGTCGGCGACGCACCCCGGCTCCTCCCGGTGCGCCACGCGGGGCGCTCTGCGCCATGCTTCGTGGGGTTACCGGGCCGGGTGCTCCAACACGCACCTACTCTCCGAGTAGATCACCGCGTCCGTGTCCCGGCAACCGGGCTCGCAGGTCACGACGGTCCCCATCCGTCACCCAGCGCGTTCACGGCGTCGGTCACCGTCGGGTGGAGGCGATCCGGGCTGGGGGTCGCGTGCAGGGGGTGCCTGGCCAGCGAGCGCGTGGGGCCGGCCCGGAGCCGGGCCAGATGCAGCTCGACTCCTTGATGGTCGAGGTCCGCAGCGAGGTCCGCCAGGGTGTCCAGGACGGGCAGGCCGAGCCGGTAGCTCGCCGTCAGGTCCACCACGACGGCGCGGGGCGGGCTGTCGGATGCCGCTGCCAGCTCCTTCACGGCCGTGCGGACGCGATTGACGTTGCCGAAGAAGAGCGCCCCGTCCGGGCGGGCCACGAGGACTCCCGGTGCGGCCACGGCTCGTGAGTGCTCCTGCAGGTCGCCCCACACGCCGGTGCCGGGCAGCAGCCCCAGGACCGCCACCCGCAGGGTGCTGGAATAGGCGATGAGCAGCAGCAGTGACATCAGTACCGCGAGCAGCAGCCCGGGTAGCAGATCGAAAGCCAGAACACCGATCAGTGCGGTCAGGGCGATCCAGAGGCTGGGCCGGTCGTGCGTGGCGTAGCGGCGCAGTTCCCCGACGCGCAGGAAACCCTTCACGGCCACGATCACGATCGCCCCGAGCACCGCCTCGGGCAGCGGGGTGAACAACGAGGTCAGGAAGGCTCCGGTGAACAGCACCAGCGCTGCCGCGACCAGGGAGACCATCGGGCTGCGGCCGCCCGCACCCTCGGCGGCGGCGCTGCGCGACGCGCTTCCGGAGACCGCAAAGCCGCGGAAGAAGCCAACCGCGAGGTTGACCGCGCCCACCGCGACCATCTCGCGGTCGGCCTTCACCTCGTCGCCGTGGAGGCGCGCGAAGCGGTCGGCGATGCTGTAGGACTCGGCGAAGGCGACCAGCGCCACCCCGAGGGAGCCGACGGCGAGTTCGGCCCAGTCGGCTGATGTGACACCGGGCAGGTGGGGGACCGGCACGGCCGCCGGGATCCTGCCCACTGTCTCCACGCCGTGGGCGTGCAGGTTCAGGGCCCGGGAGAGGATCAGGCCGGCGGCCAGCACGATCAGCGAGGCCGGCAGCCGCGGGCAGGAGGCGCTCCAGCAGCAGCAGCGAGACCACGGCGGCCACGCCGACGGTGATCGTGGTCCACGACCAGTCGCCCGCCTGGCTCAGCAGCTTCGCCAGGCGCTGGAAGAAGTCACCCTCCCCGCTGGAGACACCGAGGATCTTCCCCGTCTGGCGCACCGTGATCGTCAACGCCATGCCGAAGAGGAAGCCGACCAGGGCGGGCTCCGCCAGAAAGTTGGTCAGAAACCCCCGCCGGGCCGCTCCGGCTGCCACCAGCACCGCGCCCACGATCACCGCCAGCGCCGCCGACAGCCCGACGACGGCGCCCGGATCACTGCCGACACCGCTGACGGTGGACGCCGACAGCACGGCCGCGGCCGACGTCGCCCCCACGATCAGAAACCGCGAACCCCCCAGCAGCGCGTAGCCCGCGAGAGCGATCGGAGCAGCGTAGAACGCGTTCTGCGGAGGGACTCCGGCGATCTCCGCATACGCCACGGACTCCGGCACGATCAAGGCCCACACCGTCAGGCCGGCCAGTACGTCACCGCGCAGCAACTTCCGCCGGTAGCTGCGTACCCAGTCGGCCACCGGCAGGGCGGAGAACGGGCGTCGGTTGGTCAGCGGACGCGGCTGATCGGCGGGCACTGCCAGCGCGCGTCAATGACTTCGGAGTGTGGGAGGTACATGCGCAGCGCGACGAACCAGATGCCCTCCTGCGGTGTGGGCAACCAGTTGTTCTCCCGGTCGGAGCCCGGTGAGTCGGGCTGCAGATGGAGGGTCAGGCCGCCGTCCGGCTCGGTGAGCAGTCCGCGGGTGCGGTCTCCGATCGAGTAGCGGTCGATCGGGTTGGAGATCAGGTTCCTGTCCTCGTCGTAGGCGGTCAGGGACCAGAAGGCGTCGACAGGGGGCAGCGCCCCGGCGTCGAAGCGGATCTCGTAGCGGCCCGTCGACAGCTTCTCGCCCTCCGCGTCGTCGAAGGCGACGAGGTACACCGTCTCCTCCAGATCGTTCGCGGCGACACCGAACAGGGCCTGCTCAGCGGCCCGCTTGACGAAGTCGTCGCCGAAATGCCCCATCTCCCGCGGCGGGTAGCGCCAGCCGTTGATCAGTTTGGCCCAGTCCCCGCTGAGCAGTTGCTCCTGCAACATGGGCAGACCGGCAGCGGCTGCGGCGATCAGGCCCTGCCGGACGGATTCGGGCTGCTCCTGCACATCGAGGCCGGCGCCCACGCCGATCTCCGCGAACTGCCTGAGCAGGATCTCGTGACGCTCCGGAGGAGGGTTCTCGGCCAGCATCGCGTTCAGCGTCTTCCACGGCGCGAGCGGATCCCGCTCCGGATCGACGGGCACCAGCACGTCGCGGCGCTCCGGCACGGTGGCGCTCTGCTCTCCGTGCAGGTGGAGCAGCGTCAGCCGGAACCGGTCCTGCAGCGCGTGGACGGCGGGCAGGTCGTGGTCGCCGTCGACCAGGGTGCGGCCGAGCACCAGGATCCACGGGCTGGGGGCGGTCGCCGTACGACGCACTCCCGCGGGGAGTTCACCCTCCCATCCCGGGCCCACGAGAGCGAAGTCGCCGGCGTGCGGCCCCGTGGCGCGTCGGCCGACATAGCCGTAGTTGTCCGAGGTGATGCCGACGAGTTCGAAGGTGAAGTAGCGGTCCCCCATCTCCGGGTGCGAGAGGATGACGGGCTCTGTGCTCAGGTCGACCCAGGCGCACGAGTAGAGGGTGTCGTTGTTGGGCGCCAGACCTTCCTGGTCGGAGGCGTCGAAGAGCGTCCGGGCGTGCCAGAAGTGGTCGACAGCTGAGTGCATCCTCATCTTCGGGTCGGCCGGCTCGGTCACCCACCCGTGGCGCAGCTCGGCGTTGTAGATGTACGGGAAGCCGTAGACGAAGGCCTGCTCCCCCAGTGTGTAGGCGTATTCGCGATGCCAGTCGCTGACCGATTGCGGCGCGGGGCCCGTACCTGCGGAAGCCATCACCGCGCTCCTCTCCTGTGTCACGGCCCACGCGATACGGCCACCCTCGGGGCCGGGCCGCCGACGAGGCACCTCTGGCTCTGCGTGGGGACGGCCACTCTCACCCGCGTACCGCATCGGATACGAAGCAGGCCGTTCACGCGAGTTGGACCTGTTTCGAGTAGATCACCGCAGCCATGGCCCGGCAACAGCAGGTCATTGCGGTCGGATCTGTCCGGAAGCTTCGCGGCAGTCGGCTCGGCGGACCGGGCAGCGCGAGCAGGAGCCTTCGGTGATCCGGACCTCCTCGGCCCCGCTCGAACTCCTCTTGCTGCTCCGACAGTTCCGCGACGCGTCCCCGGTCGGCTTCGGCATGCGCGGCGATCTCACCCTCGCGCTCTTCCGGGTGCGCCGGCACCGCGCCCGGAGTCGGCTCGCCGCCGCTCGTTCGCCGCGTCGGGCAGGAGTGGAGGTGGCCCGTCAGCACCTGGGCCATCCCGGCGCTCATGGTCCCGTACACCCTCGCCTCCGCCGAGGCCGGCGGGCCTGCGCTCCTGGTCGCGTACGGCTGATCCTCCTGGCCCGAACAGGTGTCGAGCTGTGTGCGTCGGACCAGGGAGGACAGGCCGGAAGCGGTGGCCCGGTTACGGTCGGCGAGCGGTCGCCACCGGCCGCAGTACGGGAGGTGCTGCTGTGCCGACTGCGGAGCCGCGATCCGTTGTCGCGATCCTTCCGATCATCTCGGGACTCGCCCTCGCTTTCACGATCACGGCCATCGACCCGCTGGTCCTCAGCCTGAACATGCCGCAGGTCAGCCGGGCGCTCCACGTGCCGCCCGACGTCATCGGGTTCCTGGGAGGCGCGGCGACGCTGGTCATGGCCGCCGCCGTGCTCGCCGTGGGCAGTCTCGGGGACGCCTTCGGGCTCAAGCGGCTGTTGATGCTGGGGCTGGTCGGCGACATCGTCGTCAACCTGCTCTCCGCGATCTCCCCTCGCTACACGTTCCTGCTGGTGACGCGCCTTCTCGACGGCCTGGCGCTGGCCGCGGTCCTGGGCGTGTCGATGGCCCTGCTCAAGGTGTCGGTGCCGCCGGAGAGCCGGCCGGCGGCCATCGGCATCTTCATGGCCATCGACATGGTGCTGTGCGGGGTGACGCCCACGATCGGGGGCTGGGTGGTGGAGGCCGTCGGCTGGCGATGGCTGTTCCTGCTCGCCCCCCTGCTGTCACTGATCGCGCTCGGGCTGACGGCCCGGTACGTCGCCGAGGCCCCCGTCCTGAAGCGCCGCGGAGTCGACGGCGTCGGCGTCAGCCTTTTCGGCGTCGCTCTGCTGACCCTCGTCCACGGCGTCGCCGAGGCGGAGAACGGCATCTCCCAGCTCCAGGCCTGGCTGCCGCTGGTGATCAGTGCGGTCGCCGGCGTGCTGTTCGTGCTCCGTGAACGCCGCACACCGGAACCGGTCCTGGACCTGTCGCTGTTCCGCAGCGGACCGTTCGCCGTGGCCGCGCTGGCCAGCCTGACGCTCAACTTCCTCGTCGCGGGGTTCAGTTTCACCCTCGGGCAGTTCGGCAGTGTGATCCTCGCGCTGCCCCCTCGCACGATCGGTCTGCTGTTCCTGCCCGGCACACTCGTGATCGCGGTCGCCGTCATCCTCGCCGGACGCCTGATCGGGAAGTACACCCCCCGGCCGGTTCTCATCGCAGGCCTGCTGGTGATGGTCGCGGGCGGGCTGCTGATGGCGGCCACCGCCACACCCACGATGGCTTTGTGGATCGTCGTTCTGGCCACCTGGCTCACCAACCTCGGGTCGCTGGTGACCTCCTCTGCGGTGGCCGAGACCATCCTTTCGCACGCCCCGCCCGGAAAGTCCGGTGCCGTCGCCTCCGTCCAGCCTGCGTTCGGAATGACCGGCTACGCGCTCGGCCCCGCCGTCTATCTCCTGCTCTTCAACCTCTTCTTCCAACGGCAGTGGCTCAACGACGCCGACGCACGCGGCATTTCGGTGTCCCAGGCCGATCAGGCCGTGGACGCGACGCGAAGCGCGATGGCGCACAGTCCGGGCACCGCCGGATACGACCCGAACCTGCTCCGGCAGTCCGGACTGGACCTCGGGCTGGACTTCACCAACGGCCTGCGGCTCACCATGCTGGTCGTGAGCCTCCTGCCGCTCACCCTGGCTGTGGCGGCCTACCTGCTCATGCCCCGCCGGACCCGGACCGCACCGTAGGAGCCGTCCAGGTCGCCAGGCGCCGGATCCGGCCGCGGACGGGGACGGGAACGGGAACGCACCGTGCACCAGGGCATGCAGGGCTGCCGCCGTCTGCAACCTCCCCTGACAGCACAACCAGCCCGTCGCACGCAGAGATGCACGGTCGGACGCGGCGGGTCAGCATGGAAGGAGGGGATGTTCCCGAGTGGAGGCTCCCATGACTGACAACGAGACTTTCGTGCGCGATCTCTTCCGGGCGTGGAACGACCGGGACTACGACTCCATCGCCGGGTCCGTCGCTCCGGACTGCACCCTCATCGAGGAGGGCAGCGGGAGGACACTGCAGGGTCCGGAGGGCTTCACCCAACTCGCGAAGGCGATGTTCGACGCGATGCCGGACAGCGAGTTCACGCTCGACCACGTCACGTCCCAGGGGGACACGGTGGTCGTCGAGTACACGGGCAACGGGACCCAGACCGGGGACCTGGTCCTGCACGCGGGCACCGTGCCCGCCACGGGGCGTCACGTCACCGTGCACGCGTGCGACATTTACGAGGTCAAGGACAACAAGATCAAGGAGGGGCGCGTTTATCTGGACACCGGCGCCATCATGAGCCAACTGGGTCTGACCGAACAGCTGCAAGGCTGACGGGAAGAAGCCCGACGGCGGGCCACGGCCGAGGGCGACCGGGGGCAACCCGGCGGCGCACTCGGAGACCGTGGCCGCCGAACTCAACAGCCGCCCACGCAACGCTCGGCTGGGAAACCTCAGCCGAGCGTCTCGCTGAGCCACTGGACCTGGCCGACCGACCGGCATGAATTCGCCGGTGGCGGGGGCTTCGACCTTCTTCGAACCGGACTCACCCGACGTCTCTCGACCGGCGGGCCAGCAGCTTGCCCAGTTCCCATACGAGCAGCAGCGCGACGGCGGCCAGCAGCGCCCAGCCGTACTCTCGCGCGTTGATCTCGGTAGTCCCCAGTAGGCGGCGGAAGCCGTCCATCTGGGTGGTCAGCACCGAGAGCACCAGCTGGGTCAGGGCCACGCGGTTCATCTGCCTGCTGTCGAAGGAGGAGGCGGTCAGCACGGATTCCGTCTCGCTCCGGCACTCGAAAGCCGCCACGATCAGGCAGAGGGCGAAAGCGGTGAAGGCGATCGACTGACCGGTCGCGGTGCTGCCGAAGTGGGCCTGGCCGAGCTTGATCAGCCCGAGCAGGAGGACGGTGATCGCCAGCCCACCGGCACCGACCGTGACCAGCACGGGTCGGGTGAGCACCGACTCGCCGCGCGGACGCGGCCTGCGGCTCATCAGACCGGGGCTCTCCTGGTCGAAACCGAGTGCGAAGCCGAAGGAGGCGTTCACCACGAAGTGGACCCACAGCACCTGCGGAGGCGTGAACGGTTCACCCGCCGCGATGTTCAGGACCGTGGCCCCGAGGAATGTCAGGACGAAGGTGACCAGCAGGAGCAGCACGAACCGGATGTACTTGGTGAGGTTGTCGTAGATCGTCCGGCCCTGCTCCACGGCGTAGACGATGGTGGCGAAGTTGTCGTCGGAGAGGATCATGCGGCCGGCGTTCTTCGCCACGTCCGTGCCGCTGCCCATCGCGATGCCGATGTCGGCGGCCTTGATGGCGGGCGAGTCGTTGACGCCGTCCCCGGTCATCGCCACGACGTCGCCCTTCTTCTTGAGCGTGTCGGCGAGCAGCACCTTGTGCTCCGGCGCGACCCGTCCCACCACGCCGATGTCGTCGATGCGGGCCAGCCGTTCCGCCTCGCTGAGCGCCGCGAAGTCCGCGCCGAGGACGGCCTCGCCGGGGATGCCGATCTGCCGGGCGATCGCCGCTCCGGTCGTGATGTCGTCGCCCGTCACCAGGCGGACCCGGATGTGCGCCGCCCGGGCGTCCGCCACGGCGGCCTTCGACTCCTCGCGGGGCGGATCGACCATGGCGACGAGACTGGTCATCCGCAGTTCGGTGACGTACGCGAGCAGATCGCCGTCGGGATCGAAGCCGGCCGGGTCGAGATCCCGGGTGGCCGCGGCCATCACCCGGTGCCCCTCGCCGCCCATCCGCTCGATCTGCGCCTCGGCGCGGTGTCGCAGATCGGCGTCCCAGGGGACGGTCTCTTCGGCCGCGAGCGCGGTGGCGGCCCGCGCCATCACCGCCGGGGCCGCGCCCTTGGCGAAGCACCGGACGACCGGACGACCGGCAGCGTCGAGGGCCGAGTTGAAGGTGGCCATCAGTTTGTATTCCGGGTCGAACGGCAGAGTCGCAAGACGAGGGAGACGTTCCCTGGTGGCATCCGTGTCAAGCCCCGCCTTGTGGGCCAGCACCAGCAGCGCACCCTCCGTCGGGTCGCCCACCACCTCGCCGTCGACCAGCTTGGCGTCGCTGGCCACGACGTACGGCAGGATCGCGTCCTCGACGCCCGCGGAGGAGCCCGCGGCGTGGTGGACGCTCCCCTCCAGTCCGTAGCCCGTGCCCGAGACGGTGTACCTGTCGGTGGGACTGAGCACTTCGACGGCGGTCATCTGGTTCATCGTCAGGGTGCCGGTCTTGTCCGAATTGATTGCCGAGGTGAAGGCGAGGGTCTCGACGGACGGCAGTTCCTTGACGATGGCGCTCCGTTTCGCCAGCCTGAGGCTCCCGACGGAGAGGATCGCCTGGGTCACGGTCGGCAGGGCCTCGGGTATGGCGGCGATGGCCAGGGAGACCGAGCTGACGAACAGCGCGTCCCACGCCAGGCCCCGGCTGCGCCCCAGGGCGAACATCACGATCATGGTGAGTCCCGCCGCGCCCGTGATCCACAGGGTCAGTGTGTCGAGCTCCTTGGTGAGGGGCGGTACCTCCCTCTCGGTGGCCGACAGCATTCCGGAGATCTTGCCGAGTTCGGTGTCCGCGCCGATGGCGGTCACCACGACCGTGCCGCTGCCATGAGTGACCGGGGTGTTCATGAACGCCATGTTGGTCTGGTCCCCGGGCGGCAGCAGCCGCCCGCCCGCCAGCGCGCCGGTGTCCTTCGTGGCGGGGACGCTCTCGCCGGTGAGCGCCGACTCGTCGATCTGCAGCGCGCTGGCCTCGATGATGCGTCCGTCCGCCGGCACCTGGTCCCCGGCCGCGACGAGCACCGTGTCGCCTACGACGAGTTCCTCCGCCGGGATCTCCGCCTCGGTACCGTCCCTCCGCACCCGCGCCGTGGCCTTCATCATCGACTTCAGCGCGTTCATCGCGCTCTCGGCCTTGCCTTCCTGGCGCAGGCCCACGACCGCGTTCAGCAGGGTCAGCACGAGGAGCAGGATCCCGGTCGTCCACTCCTTGATGAGCAGCGAGACCGCAGCCGCGGCCACCAGGACGATCTGCATGTAGCTGCGGTACTGCGCCAGGAACCGGCGCCAGGCCGGGACACGGCCCTCCTCCGGCAGGGCGTTGGGGCCGTGCGCGGCCCGCAGCTGGGCGGCCCGTGCCGCACTGAGCCCGACCGCGGGATCGACACCGAGGGCCGTCACCACCTCCGCGGGGGAATGCGCGTACCAGCCGTCCGGCGAGACCTGCGGCTGTCTGCCCACGAAATCCGGCTCTACCGTCATCGGCTGCCTCCGATCCTGCCCGGTCGCCTCCCCTTGTTGCCGGACCAGGGCCGGTTGCGAAAGTCCCGCCGCGGATGGTGGCCCCACTCGCACGCACCGGACGCCGTGGGGCCCAGCCCTCCGGGCGGACGACGGGACTTTCGCAACCGGCCCTAGCCGCGCTTCTTCTTCCCGGCGCGCCGCCCGGACGTCCGAGCCTCTTGCCCCGTAGGGTGCCGGGCCGCGTACGGATCGGCCGGCATACCGGTGGGTGCCTCCCGCTCCAGGCCCCGCTTGGCGACGAGCAACTCCTTCCGGGCCGCCTCCGGCATCTGCGGGTACTGGGGGTCGATGTCCATCAGCGTGTGCGCGAGGATCGCCGCCGTACAAAGCCGCGCGAACCACTTCCGGTCCGCCGGGACCACGTACCAGGGCGCCCACTCCGTACTCGTGGCCGACAGCATCTTGGAGAACGCACGCTGGTATTCGGCCCAGTGCCGACGCTCCCGGACGTCGGCCGCGGAGAACTTCCAGTTCTTCTCCGGCAGGTCGATCCGCTTCAGGAAGCGGGTGCGCTGCTCCTCCTTCGACAGGTTCAGGAAGATCTTCACCACCTTGAACCCGTTGTCCACGAGATAACGCTCCCAGTCGTTGATCTCCCGGTACCGCCGCTTCCACACGCCCGACCCGCGCGCGCTGTCGGGCAGCTTCTGCCGGACGAGGTTCTCGGTGTGCACGCGTACGACGAGAACCTCTTCGTAGTGCGAGCGGTTGAAGATGGCGATCTCGCCGCGCGCGGGCAGCCGCCCCGCGTAACGCCACAGGTAGTCGTGGTCCAGCTCCTCGCTGGAGGGCACCTTGAAGCTGCTCACCCGCACGCCCTGTGGATTGACGCCGCTCATCACATGGCGGATCGTTCCGTCCTTGCCTCCGGCGTCGAGTGCCTGCAGGCACAGCAGCACGCCGTACGTGTCCTGGGCGGCCAGCCGCGACTGGTACTCCGCCAGCAGCTCCACCCCGGTCCGCAGCAGATCCGCCGCCTTGCGCTTCTTCAAACCGGCCTTGTCGCGAGGATCGAAGTCACGTTCCAGACGGACCGTCGAGCCCGGTGCCACCCGCAACGGCTCGATGAACTCTGCGATGCGTTCGGCTCTGTCGTCCGACATCACTCATCAGTTCCTCTCCGTCGCCGTCCGCCCGGCCACCGCGCCGAGTGCTCTGCGGGCCCGGCGTTCGGCCAGGATCGGAAGGCAGGTTCTGACTCTCGCGCGGCGGAACGAGCCGCGTCGCCATGTCGCGGATGGCCCCGGCCTCGAGGGGGAGGCAACGCTCCGACCGGGGGAAACTGTTCGTCCACCGTCATGGCCGTTCACGGAACATCGCACGGTATCTGCACGGCGACCTCCAGGCCCCCCGTTGCCCCGTGTTGCGTGCACCGTGACGTGACGCCCCGTGGCGGGCACGGTGCCCGCATACAGGACCAGGGCGACCACCGTGTCCCCCTGGGACGTGAGGTGTCGAGGGCGATGGATTCGTGGTCCCGGTCGTTCCACGCCCGGAAGAGATCGCGGACGAAAGTCTCGTTGCCAGCCAAGCGAACCTCCACCGGGGAACTCCCCTTCCTCCCATGCTGAACCGCTGCCTCCGAGCGTGCATCCCGACGGGCCCCTGGTCCGGCAGACCCTCGCGTCCGGCCCGCACTTCGGGCATGCGCAGCCGAGTGTCGACGACGAAGCGGTAACCACCGCGGCTGCGGCCGGAGATGGCAGCGGTGCCGCCGTACGGCGCGGCCCTGATTCCGGTCCGGTGATCCCGTCGGACGGGCCGGCCTCCGGGGTTACGGACCGGAAGCCCGTCATGACGTGGCGTAGTTCCGGTCCGTGTTCGTCGCGCGTACGGCCGCGGCGACGCTGCCGCGGTCCACTACGCCTCGGAATCGGGGAGTCCGTGTCCGAGAGCGCGTGGACCGGTGAGGTCGGCGGGGAAAAGGGGCTCCGCAGGCGGGCACCACTGCGCCGGCGGTTCAACGAGCGGTACTGGCCGCCGGACCGCGGCTGGTACGCGCCGCAACCAGCCGAAGGACGCGCTCGCCGGCAACCCGGGCCATTGTCTGGGCGGGTATCGTCGACGACGCACACGCCGAACAGCTCATCGTCCACCTCGGCAGCCACGCCATGGACAGCGGGGTCCGGCCTCACGACACGGCCCTGGTCCTACCCTGCCGGCTGCTCACCCCAGGCATGGGCGAGCGGAGCACCCCTGCTGCGCTCCGCGCCTTCCTCGGCCGCGGGTTCGGGGGCCGTGAATCTCGACGGCCTGCGGCTCGGCCCGGCGCACCTGCCGCTGTCCTGAGCGCCGCCGCAACCGTCCTGACGGACCATCTGATCGACTACGTACCGGCTCCCGGGGCACCGGCTCCCGGGGCATCGGAAGCGCAGCTCCTTGAACAAGCGATCCGGCTGGATCCCGGCGTACGGCACGTACCGGATCCAGCAGAGCACCTGTCGGGTCCTGAATCCGCACCCCAGCTGAGACGTTTCCGCAGGTCACAGGGGTGCACGGTGGGGCGGGTGGGACTCGAACCCACGGCCGACGGATTATGAGTCCTTTGAGGATCTTGGCGACCCTTGTCGATCAATGCCCATCTTGGACGTTTTCCCAGGTCAGACGAGGTTTGGCGCCTCAGTCCTTCTCGGCCCTTGTCAGTCTTTTCCGGTCCTTGTGTCCAACCTGCGTCCAGAACGCGCGAGGCCCGCCGGAACCTGCGGGAGCCGTGCGAGGCGACTGCCCTCACCGAGGGAACGGTCCCCTTCGCGCTCGCCGATCCGTTGCGGGTGATCCCGGCCTCCATGGCGGGCGGCGCCGTCACCGGTGCCCTGGTCATGACGTTCGGCGCCACCATCAGCTACCCCTTCGGCGGAATCTTCGCCGCCGACCTGATCGGCAAGCCGCTGCTGTTCGCCGTCGCCGTCGGGGCCGGTGTGCTCACCACCATGCTGATCACCCCGGGGCTCGAGAGCCTGCGCCGCGCCGAGCCGGCCACCGAGACCAAGCGGGCCGTCGGCACCCGCCGGAAGGCCGTGGCGCCTGCCGAGCCTGACCGTGGCACCCGCTCGGTACGCGAACCCGCCCCACGGCCCGTCGGAAACGGGAAGACACCGGCCCCCGGGAAGGCCCAGTTGCCGGTTCACGGCTGGGTCCGCTCTGCTCGCTCGCTCATCCCGAGGCGTACGGGTCAGGATCCGGCTCCGGCTCCGGCTCCGGCTCCGGCTCCGGCTCCGGCTCCGGCCCGATCATCGGCCGCCCTCGGCGGACAGCTGGTTCTCCGCCCACCAGGCCGCGATCTGGGCGCGACAGCCGAAGCCGAGCTTGGAGAGGATGTTCGCGACATGGGTGTCCGCGGTGCGCGGCGAGAGGCCGAGTAACCCGGCCGGCGGCCGGTTCGTCATCCCCTTGGCGACCAGAGCGGCGACTTCCCGCTCTCGACGGCTCAGCGGATCCGCGGCGGGCGGCCCGGTGGCCTCGACGTCACTCGCAGTGCTCTCGGCTGTGGTGCCCAGGGCGAAGGCGATGGCACGCGCGGGACTGTCGAAGTCGCCACCTCGCGCGAGGGCCTTCTCGTACTTCGAGGTTCCCAGGGCGCCCGCGACGGTTTCCTCGCACTGCTTGTGGCGCGGACCGAGGGTACTGGTGCACATGCCGGTCGCTCGATACAGCGCCCGTACCGCACCCAGCAGCACCGCCGCGCGCTCGTGCTCACCGCGGATCACCTCGCTCTGGATGGGCACCCCCAGCGCCATGACGGTTCCGGTGTCGTCGTTGAAACCCTGAAGGATCTCCAACACGCTCCGCGTACGCGCGCCAGGGCCCCCTCCTCGTCGCCGTGGGCCCAGAGCGCGAAGCCCAGCGCGGACAGGGCGTATGAACGGTAGAGCTGTTCCCCGTGCCGCTCCGCGATCTCCACCGCTCGCGCGCTGGTCACCAAGGCATCGGGATGGCCCAGCCGGACCTGGACGATGGCCTTCTGGAACAGCCAGAAGAGCTGTTCCGGTCCGTCTCCCGTCAACCGGTGCATGGCCGGGGCCGCGTCAAACAGATGCAGAGCCCCCGCCTCCCGCCGGAAAGAAGCGCGTTCGGTGCGCCGAAGCTGTCGGCCTCGCGCAGTGACCACAGACTGCCGTGCCATCGGCGCGTCCGGGCCGATGGTGCGCAGGAACACCTCGCGGAACGCTGACGGCCGCCGGCCGTGCCGCAGTCAGTCGGCCGACGCGGCGCCGACATCCGCGGGCAGCGGCATCCGGCCGACCCGTCCGCCCTTGCCCCGGCCCACCACCTCGCCGCCGCGCCGGTCCAGGTCCTCCGCGCACAGCCGCGGCACGTCGACCGCCCGCAGACCCGACCGTGCCATCAGCAGCAGAACCGCGAGCTGGTCGGCCGTCCCGGGGTAGTGGCGGGCCCCATCAAGATGGTGAGGTCGCGGTGATGTCGTTGATGCTGGTCGAGGTGATCACCTCGTGCTCGTTTCGGGTGGGGGCACGGCGGACGGCCTCGCGGCCGCTTTCGTCCAAGACGCCGACCAGGCGAACCAGATGGGGGCGTCCACAGCGGTGGACGGCGGAGACGAACGGTTGCGGCCGGCCTGTCCCCAAGGGGACGGACCGGCCGCGAAGGGGTCTACGGGGTCACGGTCACCCCGGGCGCCATTTCGGCGGTCCCGTTGGTGAGCTTCCCGGAGCCGATGGCGCCTTCGGAGCTGACGAAGCGCAGCTCGTGGTTGGTGCCCCCCGCATTGCAGACGGCGAGGAGGAGCGTGGACTGACCTGCCGTGTAGGCGTTCTGGACGAAGGAGGTGATGTCGACGGTGATGTCGCGGCCGTCGACGGGGTTGGTCTGGTGGTTCCCGCCGCCCTCCGCGACGACGGTCGAACCGAGGTTGAAGGTGGCCGACTTCGCGACGGACGAGGTCGTGGCGGTGAAGCTCGGCCGGTTCTGCCAGGTCATCGTGTTGACCGGGCAGGACGTGCCGCCGCCGGTGCAGGTGGTGTCGGTGACGGGTTGTACGAGGAGTTGGTCGGTGTCAGTCGACGGGACCGTCGAATAGCGGTGGCCGACGTAGGTGAGATGGAGTGTCGCCTGGCTCGGTGCCCTGGTGAGGCTGCTGAGGGGGAACTGGATGTAGGAGATCTTCCCGTCTCCGGATCCCGTGGTGTACTGCTCGCCCATCAGGCCGACGCCGGTGTTGCGGGTGATGAGGGTCAGGTCCGCGGAGTTGTTCTTGGTCTGGTCACCGGTCCACGCACCCACCCAGGTGTCGCCGTTGGTGAGGGCGCCGGCCTTGACGTTCTGGGTCTGGCCGTTCGCGTCCGTGTAGGTGGTGGTCAGGGTGCCGATCCCGCTCGGCGCCAGCGGGAACTGGCTGGTGTATTCGACGGGTTGGTTCGCGACGCTGAGGTTGTTCAGCGTCACGTTCGTGGTGCCGTTCAACGTGCTGCTGTTCGTCTTCTGCTGCGAGAACCACACGTTGTCGAGTTGGAAGGTGCTGATCGGGGTCTTGGTGTACGTGTAGGTGGTGCCCGAACCGTCGGGGTTGGGGGCGAGACCGTAGTTCGCCTGGTCGTCGGCGGTGATGGTCTGGGTGGATCCGTTGCCGCCGTTGAGCCTGATCGGTCCCGACGTGTACCGGGAGGTGTCGAACGAGCTGTTCTTGATCACGAAGCTCGAGATGCGCGGGTACGGCTTGGGGCTGTTCTGCGTGAAGATGCCGCCGGCCGGCGCCGATATGGAGTTGAAGTTGTCGAACGTGTAGTTGTTGAGCTTGTATCCCCACGAACTCCATCCGATGCGGATCGAGTTGCCGGCACCGACGGACCAGTTCAGCGTGTTGCTGACCGAGATGTTCTTCGAGTCCGCCTTGTCCCAGTGGTAGGAGTCGAACCCGAGCATGTCGGCCACGGTGTCGTGGGCGCCCACCGCGTTGACGTAACCCTGGATGTCGGGGGTGGAGGTGCCGAGCGCGAAGTTGCCCCACACACCGGTGGCCAGCGGGGTGAATCCGTCGCTGGGGTTGTAGTGGCCGGAGGCGAACGCGTCGTCGTTGCCGAGGGTGAAGACGCCGTTGGCGGTGATGTCCTGGCCGCTGGCGAAGTCCGTCCCGTCGATCCATGGCTGGTTGTACGGGGTGAGTGCCTTGATGTTGTTGAACGTCACGTTGCTGGCAGTGTGGGTCTCGAAGTTCCACTGCTTCGCGTTGCGCACGTAGGTGTCGTTGAACGTGATGGCCGACGAGTGCATGACCATGACGCCGCCCTGGTGCACGCTGCGGTAGGCGTCGTGCGAGTCGGCGCGGTAGTTCGCCACGCCCTGACCGTCGATCATGCCGCGGCCGTCGATCTCGATGTTGCTCGAGTTGATGATCCCGACCGCCGGCTCGAACGCCTCCATGTACGCCTGGATGCGGTTCTTCAGCAGGGCCCCTTCATCGGTGTAGATCTTCAGCTTGCCGCCCTTGAGCTTGCTGCCGTCCACACCGTTGACCAGGAGACCGGACCACGTGTACGTGCCGTTCGGGAAGTAGAGCGTGTTGAGCGCCGTGGGGTTGGCCTCGATGGTGTCGATGGCGGCCTTCAGGGCGAACGTGAGGTCGTCGGCGGCCATCACCCGCACACTCGGGTACCGCACATTGGTGCTGCTCGCGCTCACCAGGGTCCCGGCCGAGGTTTTCTGACCGGCGGGGATGGCGGTGCCGTCGACGGTCTTGCCGGCCATGGAACTCGTCGTCGCCGCGGGAGCCGTCTGAGCCGTGCTGTTCGGGTGCGCCGCCAGGTACTTCGCGGCGAACTGCTGGAAGTTGAGGACACCGGTCTGCAGGTTGACGCCGGAACCGTCCGCCGCGCTCGTGGTGTCCGGGCGCTGCGCCGGGTTTTCCAGAGGGTCGTTGACGACCGCCAGGTAGGGCTGTCCCGCGACGTTGGTCGAGTCGCCGTTGACCATCACGATCGCTTGGTTCAACCCGGCGGCGGCCGACATCTGGAACGTCAGGGTGTGCTGGTCCGCGCTCACCGAGATGCTGCTGGACGGGTAGTAGCGTTCCGGGTAGACGTGCACCGTGTTGATCGTGGTGCTGGGCAGCGTGACCGTGATCGTCGGGGTCCGGGAGTCGGACGCGAAGCGGGCGATGTCGAAGTTGTGACCGTTCGCGGTGTACTGGACAGCCTGGACGGGCGTACCGGCGACTTGCACCTGGTACTTGGTGGCTGCCACGTCCGGGGACGTCGTCGTACCGCCTCCCACGCCCGTCGGTGCGTACGTGTGGACGGTGGTGGCGGCTTGAGCGGGGACGGCGCCGGCGAGCATGAGGCTCGCCGTCGCGATGGTGGCGCTCGCAGCGGCCGCGATGAGGCGTTTCACGAGCGAACCGCGGCGCGCCGGGGCGGGGTTCGGGTCGGCGTCGCCGCCGGCTGGTCTGGTCATGTCTGTCTCTCCTAGGACGAGACCTCTCCAGGTCTGTTCAGGCGCTGGCCGCCTGCTGAAGGGGGCGCGGAGCATGCGCGATGCCGCGGCCGGAGCGCGGCCGTGGCCGTCGCGACCGAGAGGACCACCCCGACGCATCGAGCGCGGGAGCGCGAGGTGACATCGAGTGTTGTTGCGCGGTGGGCCAGGGGGACCCCACTTCGTGGACCGATCCACGGAAGTGGCGTGGCGGGGACGTTACTGCCGCATTTCCGAAACCGTCAATGCTCCGTACACGCCAAGTCCCGGAAACCGTCCCTACCCACTGATCATGGCCTCGCCATGCTCTGTAACGGCTGGATCACGGCCACTACGCAAGGCCTTGCCCTGCCGGGACAGTCGCCCTACAGTGACGCCACTTTCGTGGATCGATAAAAGTTTTGGGAGTCGACGTGGTGACGATGGCGGATGTGGCCGCGAGGGCGGGAGTCACCAAGCAGACCGTCTCCAACGTGGTGTCCGGCAAGAAGGTACGGCCGGAGACCCTGGCGAGGGTGAACGCGGCGATAGCGGAGCTCGGGTACAAGCCGAACCTGGTGGCGCGCTCACTGAGGACCGGCAGCACCTCGACCGTGGGCCTGTTCGTGCCGCGGGTGGCCAACGCGTTCTATTCGGAAGTGGTCGAGGAGGTGGAGAACGTGCTGGTCGGCCATGGGTACAACCTGCTGCTCGCCACGACCCGCGACGACCCCGACTACACCCGGGCCCACCTGGAGAACCTCGCCGCGCGTTCGGTGGACGCACTGCTGGTCGCCGGGGACAACGCCGTCGAACAGCAGTTGCCGATGCTCCTCGAGGCCGCCTTCCCGGTCGCGCTGTGCGCCTGGGAGGGAGACGCGCCCACCACGCTGCCCGTGGTGTCCATCGACTACGAGCACGCCGGGTTACTGGCCGGACGCTACCTGCGGGATCTCGGCCACCGGAACGTCGCGGTGATCGCCGATCTCCCCGCGCACTCGCCGCGCGTACGCGGGTTGCGCCGGGCGTTCGCCGACGACGGGCTGACCATCGACGACCGCCAGGTGTTCGCCTGCACCAGAGACGACGCGGCAGGCGGATTCGCCGCGAGCTCCGCGGCGCTCGAGGCGGACCCGGACGTCACGGCGATCTTCGCCACGCACGACATCCTGGCCGTCGGCGCCATAGAGGCCGTCGTCCGGTCAGGACGGCGGGTCCCCGACGACGTCAGCATCGTCGGCTTCGACGACATCGCCCAGGTCGGACAGATCAAGCCGGCGCTGACCACGGTCACCTTCCCGAAGCGGGAGATGGCGCAGCAGGCCGTCGAACTGCTGCTGCGCGCCGTCGACTCCGGCCGGCCGCCCACCAACGTACTGACGCTGCTCCGCCCGACCCTGACCGTCCGGGACAGCAGCGCCCCACCACCGGCGCGCGGGTAGCAAGCGGCCCCGCCGGACCTGCACACCAGCCCCTGTGAGGCGACGGCCGATCCTGCCTCGCCCCCCGGCCGTCCCCGTTACGAGTTCCGAGAGAAAGCACCTCCACTGATGAAAGACCTCGACCCCGACGCCTACGTCGAAGACCGGTCGCCGGGCACCGGACGGCTGCGGCCGCGCGCCGCATTCGCCACCGACCTGCCCACGATCGCGCTCGACGGCGACTGGAGATTCCGACTGGCGTCAGGGCTCGACGACCTCACCGGGGACTTCGCCGCGCCGGACTTCGACGACACCGCCTGGGACCTGCTCGCCGTACCGTCCTGCTGGCAGATGACCGGCCTGCCCGGCGAGCCGCGTTACGGTGCCCCGGCCTACACCAACATCCTGTACCCGTTCCCGGTCGACCCGCCGCGGGTGCCCCGGGAGAACCCGACCGGCGAGTACCGCCGCGCGTTCGACGTACCGGACGGGTTCCCGGCATCGGCCGCGGTGCTCCGGTTCGAGGGCGTCGACTCCGCGTTCGCGGTGTGGCTCAACGGGATCCGGCTCGGCGACGGCAAGGGCAGCCGGCTGACCACCGAGTTCGACGTCTGTGCCGCTCTGCGGCCCGGCCGGAACGTCCTCGCGGTGCGCGTGCACCAGTGGTCGTCCGGCAGCTACCTGGAGGACCAGGACATGTGGTGGCTGTCCGGGATCTTCCGGTCGGTGTCCGTGGCCGCCCGCGGCGTCGAGGACTTCTTCGTCCACACCTCCTACGACCACACGACCGGGCAGGGCACCCTGGCCGTCGACGTCACCGCCCCCACCCGGGTGTCCCTGTCGGTGCCCGAGCTCGGCATATCCGCCGCCGATCCGGCCGGCCCGCACATGATCGACGGCGTCGAGCCCTGGTCGGACGAGCAGCCGCGCCTCTATGCGGGGGAACTCATCTCCGAAGCCGGGGAGCGGATACCGCTGCGCATCGGCTTCCGCACCGTGGCCGTCGTGGACGGCGTCCTGACCGCGAACGGCCGGCCGATCTCCCTGCGGGGCGTCAACCGCCACGAATGGCATCCGCTGACCGGGCGGACCCTGACCGAGGACACCATGCTGACCGACGTGCTGCTCATGAAGCAGCACAACATCAACGCGGTGCGCACCGCCCACTACCCGCCCGACCACCGCTTCCTGGACCTGTGCGACGAGCACGGCCTGTGGGTGTTCTGCGAGGGCGACCTGGAGACGCACGGCTTCGAACCCGGCGGCTGGCGGCGCAACCCCAGCGACGACCCCGCCTGGCGCGAGGCCTACCTGGACCGGGCCGCGCGGCTGGTGGAACGCGACAAGAACCACCCCTGCGTCATCGTCTGGTCACTGGGCAACGAGTCCGGCACCGGAACCAACCTGGCCGCCGCGGCCGCATGGATCCGACAGCGCGACGACAGCCGCCTGATCCACTACGAGGGCGACTGGGCGAGCTGCGCGTACGTCGACCTGTACTCCCGCATGTACATCGGCGTGGACGAGCTGTCCGCCGTGGGACGCGGCCAGGAGGCACCGACGGCTGATCCGGCCGACGACGCACACCGCCGCGCCCTGCCGGCCGTGCTGTGCGAGTACGGACACGCCATGGGCACCGGCCCCGGCGGGCTGTCCGAGTACCAGCAGGTCGTCGAGGCGCATCCGCGCCTGGCCGGTGGCTTCATCTGGGAGTGGATCGACCACGGGATCGCCCGGCTCACCGGGCAGGAGGACCCCCGCTCGTTCTACGCCTACGGCGGCGACTTCGGCGAAGAGGTCCACGACGGCAATTTCGTCGCCGACGGGCTGCTCCTCCCCGACCGCACGCCGTCCCCGGGCCTGGTCGAGTACAAGAAGGTCGTCGAACCGGTCCGGATCCGCATCCACCCGGCGACTCGGCAGATCGACGTGCACAACCTGCACCACGTCCGCGACAGCGGCTACCTGGACTTCCGTTGGACCGTCGAGGACGGCGGCGAGCCGACGGGTTCCGGCGGCCTCACCGTGCCCGCGACCGCTCCGGGTACGACGACCACCGTCGCCTGGCCCGCCGACGTCACCGCCGCGCTCGACGCGGCACGCAAGAACGACTCCGGCCACGAGGTGTGGCTGACCGTGACCGCGGTGCTCGCCGCCGACGAGACCTGGGCCGGGGCCGGCCACGAGATCGCCTGGGCCCAGGGGCTGGTCGTGGCTCCGGCCGCCGCGCCCGTCCCGTTCACGCCGGCACCGGCGGTCGCCCGCGACGGGTACATCGCACTGGGTCCCGCGCGGTTCGACGCCCGCACCGGGGTGCTGACACGGCTCGGCGACCTGGAGCTCGACGGACCGAGGCTGGACATCTGGCGGGCCCCGGTCGACAACGACCTGCTCAGCGCCTTCGGCGAGCCGCAGGCCGATGCCTGGTTCGCCGCCGGACTGCACCGGATGCGCCACGACGTCCTGAGTGTCGAGCCCGACGTGTCGGGACTCACGGTCATCGCCCGCCTCGCCGCCGCGGGGTCCTCGGCCGGCCTCGGCGTGGTCTACCACTGGGCAGCCTGCGACACACCGCATGCGGGCCAGGCCCGGCTCCGGCTGGAAACCGTCGTCACCCCCGACGGCCCGTGGCCGGTGCCGCTGCCCCGGCTGGGTGTCGCGATGTCGCTGCCCGGCACCGACGCCGACGTCGAGTGGTTCGGCCCCGGTCCCGGTGAGGCGTACCGCGACTCCCGCGCCGCGGCCCGCGTCGGCCGCCACCGGTCGACCGTCTCGGCGATGCAGATCCCTCAGGTCCGCCCGCAGGAGAACGGCAACCGCCACCAAGTCCGCCGCGCCAGGATCACCACCCCGGACGGCACCCTGCTCATCGCCGGCGACCCGGTCATCGACCTGACCGTTCGCCCCTGGAGCACCGAAGCCCTGGCTGCCGCGGCCCACCAGCACGACCTGGTCCGCGACGGTCGACTCCATCTGCACCTCGACCACGCGCACCACGGTCTGGGCAGCGCGGCCTGCGGTCCGGGCCCGTCCGCACCGGACGTCCTGGCCGCGGTCACCACCGCGTTCGGCGTGGAGTTCGGCACCTGCCGGTAGGCGGGCCTTGCCCGCCCGCCCACCGGCCATCCAGCAAGTCCGCCCCTGTCACAGAAGGTTCCTCACATGAACAGCACCACCATACGCACCCGCAGACTCCTGACGATCACCACCGCGGCGCTCCTCGTGGCCGGCCTCGGCGCGTGCAGCAGCACCAAGGGCACCTCCGACAACTCCGAGAAGAGCCAGGCCGGGCCGGTGAAGATGGAGTTCTGGGGCTGGGCCGGCTACGAGAAGATCGTCGACCAGTGGAACGCCTCCCACCCGAACGCCAAGGTCACCTTCAAGAAGATCCCGTCGGGCGGCACGGGCGGCTACACCCAGATCAGCAACGCGATCACCGCCGGCCAGGGCCCGTGCCTGGCCCAGATCGAGTACCAGGCCATCCCGTCCATGCTCGTGAAGAACACGGTCATGGACATCACGAAGTACGCGAGCGCCGACATGGCCAAGTACGCCCCGTCGGCGGTCTCCGCCTCCAGCGTCGGCGGCAAGATCTACGGAATCCCGGTGGACGTCGGCCCGATGGTCCTCTACTACCGCAAGGACCTGTTCGCCAAGTACGGCATCACCAAGCCGCCGGCCACCTGGGCCGAGTACAAGGCCGACGCCGAGAAGGTCGCCGCCGCCGATCCGAGCGTGAAGTTCGGCAACGCGCCCAGCGAGGGCAACGACCTGGCGGCCTACACCCTGCAGACCGGCCAGTCCTGGTACTCGGTCAAGGGCGACAGCTGGACCGTCAGCATCGACAACCCCGGCACCCGCAAGGTCGCCGAATTCTGGGAGGGCCTGAAGGACAAGGGTCTGGTGCAGAAGTCCGGCAACGCCTGGGACCCGAAGTTCGACAAGGCCGCCACCGCCGGCAAGGTGCTGACGTTCGTCAACGCGTCCTGGGCCGCCGGCGGCCTGAAGTCGGACCTGAAGGCGTTGTCCGGCAAGTGGCGGGTCGCCCCGATGCCGACCTGGGAGGCGGGCGACGGCAAGAGCTCCAGCAACGGCGGCTCGGCCACCTCGGTGATGAGCGGGTGCAAGACGCCCCGCGAAGCCGCGCAGTTCGCCGACTTCCTGTCCAGTGACCCGCAGGCCGTGAAGACGGGCATCGAAAGCGGGCTGTACCCGGCGTCGAAGGCCGGGCAGGAAGACCCGTCGCTCACGGGCGGTGACCCGTACTTCGGCGGTCAGAAGGTCGGTGACGTGTACAAGGCCTCCGCCGCGCAGGTGCCCAGCACCTGGACCAACGGCCCGACCTATCAGCAGGTCCAGACGGACCTCACCGGCGCCATGGGCAAGGGCACCCTGCCGGACGCGGTCACCAAGGTCCAGGCCTCGACGGTCGCCGCGATCAAGAAGCTCGGTCTGTCGGTGACCAACGGCTGAGTCAGCGGGACTCCCACCGCCCCGAGGGATCCCCGCGGCGCCCGTACCGGCGCCGCGGGGACCCGCTCCCTGACGACGAACCGCCCAGCGAGGTTTTCCATGAGCAGTCCCAGCAGCACCCGGGCCGCGTCACCGCCGCGACCGGTGCCCGCGGGCAACCCCCGGGTCTCCGCCCCCCGCCGGCCCCGGCGCGCCGGCCGCCGTACCGCGTTGACCGCGTCGGCCTTCCTGGCGCCGTTCGCGGTGCTCTTCCTGACCATGATGGTCGCGCCGATCTGTTACGCGGTCTACCAGAGCTTCTTCACCGTCCACCGCAGCGGGCTGTTCGGCGGTGCGCAGTCCACGCAGTTCGCGGGACTGTCCAACTACACCGCCGCCTTCAGCGACCACGACTTCACCGCGTCGATCGTCCGGGTCGTGCTGCTGGGCTGCGTCCAGGTCCCGGTCATGCTCGGCCTGGCCCTCCTGCTCGCGCTCCTGCTCGACTCCCGCTCGGCCCGGCTGCGGAAGACCTACCGGCTCACGTTCTTCCTGCCCTACGCGCTGCCGGGTGCAATCGCCGCGTTGATGTGGTCCTTCCTCCTGGCGAAAGACCTCTCGCCGTTCACCGGACCGCTGTCCCACCTCGGGATCGACGTCGACTTCCTGTCGCCGTCGTGGGTCCCGTTCTCGATCGGGAACATGATCACGTGGGGCTGGACCGGCTACAACATGCTGATCATCTACTCCGCGCTGCAGACGATCCCGGCGGAGGTGATGGAGGCCGCCGCACTCGACGGCTGCACCGGGTGGCGCCTGGCGTGGGCGGTGAAGATCCCGCTGGTGCGTCCCGCGCTGGTGCTGACCACGATCTTCTCCATCATCGGGACGGCGCAGCTGTACACCGAGCCGGCGGTGCTGGTCAGCGCGCGCATCCCGGGCGTCGACCCGAAGTTCTCCCCGATCATGAACGCGACCCTGGGCATGGACGTGGGCGGCCAGAACCTGGCCGCCGCCGAGTCCGTCGTGCTCGCGCTGATCACCCTCGTGCTCTCGTTCAGCTTTCTCAAGTACAACCAGCGCAAGGGAGCGATGGCATGAGCGTGATCTCGGCCGACCGCCCGACCCGACCGGCCCGCCGCGGCACCGACATGGCGAGCAAGGTCGTCGTCAACGGCATGCTGGGCCTGATGGCCCTGTACACGCTGATCCCGCTGTGGTGGCTGTTCGTCTCCGCGACCAAAGCCTCGGGCTACCTCTATACCGGTACGCCGCTGTGGTTCTCCCACTTCGGCCTGGTCACCAACATCAAGGACGTGTTCAGCTTCGAGGGCGGCATCTTCTCCACCTGGCTCGCCAACAGCGCGCTCTACAGTTTCGTCGGCGCCACCGTCGGCACCCTGCTGTCCGCGATGGCCGGCTACGCGCTCTCCAAGTTCAGCTTTCGCGGCCGGGAAAGCGTGTTCAACGTCGTCCTGGCCTCGGTTCTCATCCCGGCGCCGATGTTCGCCCTGCCGTTGTTCCTGCTCATGGCCAAGCTCGACATCACCAACTCCTACTGGTCGGTGCTGCTGCCCAGCTGTGTCAGCCCGTTCGGCGTCTACCTGTGCCGGATCTTCGCCGCGGCCTCCGTCCCGGACGAACTCCTTGAGGCCGCACGGCTCGACGGAGCAGGCGAACAGCGCACCTTCTTCCGGATCGCCCTGCCGCTGATGTCCCCGGCACTGGTGACCGTCTTCCTGTTCCAGTTCGTCGGCATCTGGAACAACTACCTCCTGCCCTCGCTCATGCTCAACACCCCCTCACTGCAGCCCGTCACGGTGGGCCTGGTGCAGTGGCGCGCGGAGTTCGCCAGCGGAGTGCCGGCGTTGCTGCCGATCACCGGTGCGTTCCTGTCGCTGATCCCCCTGCTCGTCGCCTTCGTCAGTCTCCAGCGGTTCTGGCGCAAGGGCCTGACCGCGGGCGCCGTCAAATAGTCCGCTTCCCACCCCCGTCCCGCACTGCAAAGGACTACCGCATTGCCCCGCGCCCACATCGAACTCGACAGGCGGGCCGTCATCGCCCCCGTCCGTCGCCGCACCTTCGGCTCCTTCGTCGAACACCTCGGCCGCTGCGTGTACACCGGGCTCTACGAGCCGGAACACCCGAGCGCGAACGACGAGGGGTTCCGTATGGACGTCGTCGCGCTCGTCAGGGAGCTCGGAAGCACGACCATCCGCTACCCGGGCGGCAACTTCGTCTCCGGGTTCCGCTGGGAGGACTCGGTCGGCCCGCGTGACAAGCGTCCGGTGCGCCGCGACCTCGCCTGGCACTCGCTGGAGTCGAACCAGGTCGGCCTGGACGAGTTCGCCCGCTGGCTCAAGCTCACCGACTCCGAACTGATGCTCGCGGTGAACCTCGGCACGCGGGGCATCCAGCCCGCCCTGGACCTGCTCGAGTACGCCAACCATCCCTCGGGTACAGCCCTGTCGGACCTGCGTGTCGCCAACGGCACGCCCAAGCCGCACAACGTGCGCATGTGGTGCCTCGGCAACGAGATGGACGGGCCGTGGCAGACCGGCTTCATGACGGCCGACGACTACGGCAAGATCGCCGCCCGTACCGCCGCCGCGATGAAGATGGCCGACAAGGACCTCGAACTCGTCGCCTGCGGCTCGTCCGGGTCCGGCATGCCGACCTTCGGCGACTGGGAACGCACGGTGCTGGAGCACACCTACGACTACGTCGACTACGTGTCCTGCCACGCCTACTACCAGGAGCACGACAGCGACCTCGGCTCCTTCCTCGCCTCGGCGACCGACATGGACTACTTCATCGACACCGTCGTCGCGTCCGCCGACCACGTGGGGTACAAGAAACGCTCCAAGAAGAAGATCAGCATCTCGTTCGACGAGTGGAACGTCTGGTACCAGAAGGAGCACCAGGAGTCCGACGAGGTCAACGACGAGTGGCGGCACACCCCCCGGCAGTTGGAGGACGTCTACTCGGTGGCGGACGCCGTCGTCGTCGGGAACCTGCTGATGACGCTCCTCAAGCACAGCGACCGCGTCACCTCCGCATCGCTCGCGCAACTCGTCAACGTGATCGCGCCGATCATGACCGAGCCCGGCGGCCCCGCCTGGCGGCAGACCACCTTCCACCCGTTCTCGATCACGAGCCGGCTCGCCTCGGGCGAGGTGATCCGGCCCCTGATCCAGGCACCGGTGTACGACACCGCAGGCCACGGTGAGGCATCCGTCATCGACGCCGTCGCGACCGCCGACGAGGACCGGGCCGCGGTCTTCCTCGTCAACCGTGATCTGCACGAGCCCGCGCAGGTCACGATCGATGTCCGGAGCCTCGGCTCGACGCACGTCACGGAGGCGGTCACGCTCGCCGACGCCGACGTGTACGCCAAGAACACGCTCACGGAGCAGAACCGCGTGACCCCGGCCCCGAACACGACCCCGAAGCTCGCCGACGGCGTGCTCACCGTCGAACTGCCACCGGTGTCGTGGACCGCCATCGCGCTTGGCTGAGTACCGCCACCGTTGACGGCGTCCACGGACTGTCCCCTGACGGCTCTGGGGCATGCGTGGGTGGCGCGCCCTGCCCCGGGCCGGCCTCAGGGACGACGGGATCACGGATCCAGTGCTGCACCAACGCTCCCGTGTGGCCGACCGGTTGGGCGCGTTCACCGAGTTCGTCGTGCACACCCCTCAAGGGTCAGGTGATCCGGTGCCGGCCGAGGTGTTGCTGGAGCCGGCGGTTGCCTGCCGTCTCCGCAACCGGCTGCAGTTGAGGTACCGCGACACGGCGGGGCGCCGCAGCAGCCGTGCGGCCGATCCCCACCGGCTCGTCCGCACCCGTAACCGCTGGTATCCGGTCGCGCTCGACGTCGAGCGCGGGCAGTGGCGTACCTTCCGGTGGACCGGGTGGTGGAAGCTCGGCCCACGGGGCAGCCGGTGCGGATCGAGAATCCACCGGACGCCGCGCCCATGGTGGCCGACATGCTGACCAGTGTGACCGGCCAGTGCGGGGTCGGCCGCCACGTCGGCTGTCGCGCGGAAGAACTTCGGCGAGCACCCTCGGCGCGGTGGCGGCCCGCTCGGCAACTCCATGGTGCGATCTGGGACCGTTTTCAGTACGGGCCATTTCTCCCCCAAGCCGACCAACTACGTCGGTAACGGCACGATCCGGACGAGCCCAGTTGCCACCACACGGCGCCCACTCCGGCCACGCCCCCCGACAGAGGGGATGGCTCTGCACCGGAGTACTCCCTTCCGGTTTCCTCGCGTCCAGCCAACGTCCAGAATTTTCAGCCCAGCCAGCCGCAGGAGCCATGTTCCGCAACTTCAACCGCTGCGAACTGGAACATCTGCGCAGGTCAGGGGCGCCCGCACGCCCGACACCGGCAACGAGGCCGAACTCGCGCGCAGCGGATTCAGTCCGTTCAGGCGAAGTTGACGCTCCAACAGGACAAAATGAACGTTTCATCAGGTCAGAGACCTGCACAAGTGGCCCGAAATCGAGGACCTCCCCGAGGCCGTACGCCAGGACCCCGTCTGGGAACGCTCCGGCCACACCAACCCCGGCCGCGACGGCTGCCGCGTTCCCATCCCCTGGTCCGGGCAGAGCACACCCTTCGGCTTCAGTCCCGAGAACGCCTCCGCTGCACCCTGGCTACCGCAGCCATCGAAATGGGGCGAGCGGAGCGTGGAGGCACAGACCGGCGACGAGACATCCATGCTGGAGCTGTACCGCACCGCCCTACAGCTCCGACGCGAGCACCCCGCCCTCGGCGCCGCACCATGACCTGGCTCGACACCCCGTCAGGAGTCCTCGCCTTCCACCGCGACCCCGGTCTCGTGTGTGTCGTCAACCTCTCGACCAAGACATTCCAGCTACCCGACCACACCACGATCCTGCTGGCCAGCGGTCCCTTCCAGGACAGCCGACTGGAACCCGACCACGCGGTCTGGACCAAGAAATAGCAGCCTCCATCGGGAGCACCCCTCAATCCGCCAGGGCCTGTCCGGTGTCCACTCCCCGCCGATCGGCCAGGCCCTGGCCCACACGAACGGTTGCGATCCCGCGCCTTTCACGACGATGCCGCCAGGCAGGGGAGGCGATCTCACCCTCAGGCTCGCCACACAGCTCCGCGACCGCCAACAAATGGAATATACAAAAGATCTTGTATCTTGATATACTCTGCTCGATACACTCAAGCGGAGGAGGCCACCATGAGCCGTACGGTCATCGATCTCGACGACGAGGCGCTGGAAGAGGCAGCCAGAGAGCTCGGCACCTCCACCAAGCGCGACACCATCAACACGGCGCTGCGGGAAGTCACGGCCCGCTACCGGCGCCTGCGGGCACTCGACGAAGCTCGCGAACTGGTGGCCGAGGGCGCTCTGGACGTCAACCTCCTGATGGACAAGCGCGCATACCGCCCCACGAGCGCAGACGCGGCACGCGATGACCGCGACGCCGGAGCGGACGCATGACCGTCGCCGACTACCTCATCGACACCTCCGCCCTCGCCCGCGTCCTCCTCCGCCAGAACACGGCCGAATGGGACGACAGGATCGGCGCCGGCCTCGTCGCGATCTGCGACCTCACCGAACTGGAAGTCCTCTACTCGGCCCGTTCCGCCACGGACCGCACCCGCTTGAAAGCAGCCCTCGACGCCCACTACGCCTGGTGCCCCATGCCCGACGGCGTCTACCGCCGCTCCCGCGTCATCCAGGAACAGCTGACCGCCAAGGGGGAACACCGCAGCGCGGGCCCCGTGGACCTCCTGGTGGCCGCAGCAGCGGAAGAAGCGGGACTCACCCTGCTCCACTACGACCGCGACTTCGAAACCATCGCTCGCACGACAGGTCAGCCGGTCCGCACGATCGACCTCAGGCAGTAGAACTCGCGCGACACCGACGGGCACGGAGCTTCTCCCGACCGGCCGACCGGCGGTCATATCGCGGCGGACTGGGCCGCTTCCGTGCGGGCCGTCCGCCGGCACCCAAGGACACTGGGCAGCACCTGCGGATCCTCGTGTCCAGCCAGCGTCCAGAATTCGACGTCCAGACGCCCGCACAGCCCACCCAAGACGCCGCCCTCCAGCCGTAGGCCCTTACGTCTACGCAGGCCAGAGCGATCCCAACGCACGCTGACGGCAACGGGGTTGAACGCACGAGCAGCGGATTCAGCTCCGTGGAGCAACTTCCTGAATCCGCACACCAGGCGAGACGTTTCCTCAGGTCACAGACCTGCATGGTGGGGCGGGTGGGACTCGAACCCACGGCCGACGGATTATGAGTCCGCTGCTCTAACCGGCTGAGCTACCGCCCCACGGCGGCGTGTCGCGCACATTTGTGCGCGCCGTCTGCCGCAGCATAGCCGCTCATACGATCTCCTGCTTCGGATGGTCGGCTACGCACGCCCATGGAGACTGCACCGCCGCCTGCGCGGTTCCCGCCCACATGAAAAAGGACCCCAAGGGGGTCCTCTTCTGTGCTCCCCCGACTGGACTCGAACCAGTAACCTGCCGGTTAACAGCCGGCTGCTCTGCCAATTGAGCTACGGAGGACCGAGCTCCCCCGACTGGACTCGAACCAGTAACCTGCCGGTTAACAGCCGGCTGCTCTGCCAATTGAGCTACGGAGGAATGCCTCGTTGCATCGAACGTACCTGCCTGGGTATTCGCCAGGGGGCGGGCGCTCGCTGCGACACATACATTAGCGCAAGCAGGGGGGTGCTCCGCCAATCGGTACTCCCCAGGGACGGAAGGGTGGCTCCGCCATGCGCTACAAGCTCACGTTCGTCGTCGGACTGGCTCTGGGTTACGTCCTCGGCACACGTGCCGGTCGCGAGCGCTACGAGCAGCTGAAGAAGTCAGCACGTCAGGTCGCGCAGAACCCGGCCGTCCGCAACACCGCGGAGTCGGCCGCGCAGCAGGGCCGCGAGTTCGCCGGCAAGGCGTACCACGCGGTGAGCGACAAGGTCGGCGACCGCGTCCCCGACTCGGTGGCCCAGCGCGTCCGCTCACTGCGGGAGCGCAACACCAACGGCGCAGCAGAGGACGACTGGGGCACCGGCAACACGTAGAAGCTCACCTGCCACGACGCGCCCGCCCCGGGCGAAGCGCACACACCCCTGTGGCGCAGGACCCATAGAATTTTCGCCATGGGGATAGTCGCCGGGTTGGACAGTGCACCCGATTTCACTCGCATCGTCGTCTGCGACACGGACACGGGCACCGTGCTCAGGCAGGGCTATGCCCCGCATCCGGTGGACGGCGACCGCCCCGCCGACGTCGACCCGCAGGCCTGGCTGCTGTCCCTCGGTGAAGCGGCCGGCGGCGGGCTTCTCGAAGGCGTGCAGGCCATCGGCGTGTCGGCGCAGCAGAACGCGCTCGTGCCGCTGGATGCGCAGGGCGGCACGGTGCGCCCGGCACTGGTCGGCGGCGACAAGCGTGCGCAGGTCGCGGCGGCCGATCTCATCGACGCGCTCGGCGGCCGGGAGGCCTGGGCGCAGGCGGTGGGCTGTGTGCCGCAGGCCGCACAGCCGGTGACCAAGCTGCGCTGGCTCGCCAAGAACGAACCCGATGCAGCCCTGCGCACCGCGATGTTGATGCAGGCCCACGACTGGCTGGTGTGGCAGCTGCTGGGCAGACCGGTCAGGAGGACCACCGACCGGGGCGGCGCCTCCGGGACCGGCTACTGGTCGGCGGCGACCGGCAGCTACCGTTCCGATCTCGTCGAGCTGGCGCTCGGCCACCAGGCGATGCTCCCGGAGGTGATCGGCCCTGCGGACGCCGCCGGTACGACCCCCGAGGGGCTGCTGATCTCCGCCGGGACCGGGGAGACCATGTCCGCCGCCTTCGGCCTTGGCATCGGGCTCGGTGATGCGGTGGTCTCGCTCGGCGCCTCCGGTTCCGTCATGGCCGTACACCCCGAGGCCCTGGTCGACAGCACCGGCATGATCACGTCCCTCGCCGACGCGACCGGCATGCATCTGCCGGTCGTCACCACTCTGAACGCCGTGCGGACCCTGCGCGGGACCGCCGAGCTGCTCGGGCTGCCCGATCTGGAGAGCCTGTCCGAGCTGGCGATGAAGTCGACCCCGGGCGCCCACGGGCTGGTGCTCCTGCCCTATCTGGAGGGTGAGCGGACGCCGAATCTGCCGCACACGGCGGGGTCGATCGCCGGGCTGCGGCGGGAGTCGATGAAGGGCGAGCATCTGGCGCGGGCGGCGTTCGAGGGCATGCTGTGCGGGCTCGCGGACGCGCTGGACGTGCTGCGCGGCCGGGGTGTCGAGGTGCGGCGGATCTTCCTGCTGGGGGCGGCCGCCGAACTGCCCGCCGTGCAGGCGGCGGCGCCCATGCTCTTCGGGGCGCAGGTCGTCGTGCCGCAGCCCGCGGACTATGCGGCGATCGGTGCGGCCCGGCAGGCCGCCTGGGCGCTCGGGGTCTCGCAGGGCACGCTCGATCCGCGCAACCCGCCCGTCTGGCAGGGCGCGAGCGGACAGGTGCTGGAGCCCGGCGACGAGCTGGCGGTGGGGCAGGCGGTACGGCAGCAGTTCGTTTCGGTCAGGGAACAGACACACCCCGGCGCTTTCCGCCCATAAGGCGGTACGGAGCACTGCTGTCGGCTTAATCGGTTGAGGTAACACGGGTGGAGTGTCCGACGATAGGAGCCTGGGGCATCAAGCCCGCCCCGCCTCCGACTCCGAGAGACGTAGCGTGCTCATACGACTTCTGCGGACCTACCTCAGGCCCTACAAGAAACCCATAGCCCTGTTGGTGCTGCTGCAGTTCCTGCAGACCTGCGCCACCCTCTACCTGCCCACGCTGAACGCTCACATCATCGACAACGGTGTCGTCAAGGGTGACACCGGCTACATCCTCTCCTTCGGCGCCCTGATGATCGGCATCTCGCTGGCGCAGGTCGTCTGCAACATCGGCGCCGTGTACCACGGCGCCAAGACCGCCTCCGCGGTCGGCCGGGACCTCCGGGCGGCGGTGTTCGACCGAGTGCAGTCCTTCTCGGCGCGGGAGGTCGGGCAGTTCGGGGCGCCCTCCCTGATCACCCGTACGACCAACGACGTACAGCAGGTCCAGATGCTGGCCCTGATGACGTTCACGCTGATGGCGTCGGCGCCCATCATGTGCGTGGGCGGGATCGTGCTGGCGCTCGGCCTGGACGTGCCGCTGTCCGGGGTGCTGGTCGCCGTGGTGCCCACGCTGGGCATCTGCGTGACGCTGATCGTACGGCGGCTGCGGCCGCTGTTCCGGGCCATGCAGGTGCGGCTCGACACGGTGAACCGGGTGCTGCGGGAGCAGATCACCGGCAACCGCGTGATCCGGGCGTTCGTGCGGGACGATTACGAGAAGGATCGTTTCCGTAAGGCGAACACCGACCTCACCGAGATGCAGCTGGCCACCGGCAACATGCTCGCGCTGATGTTCCCGATCGTGATGACGGTGGTGAACCTGTCCTCGATCGCGGTGGTGTGGTTCGGCGCGCACCGCATCGACAGCGGTGGGATGGCGATCGGTGATCTGACCGCGTTCCTCGCCTATCTGATGCAGATCGTCATGTCCGTGATGATGGCCACCTTCATGTTCATGATGGTGCCGCGCGCGGAGGTGTGCGCCGAGCGGATCGAGGAGGTCCTCGGGACCTCGTCGAGCGTGGTGCCGCCCGTCGCGCCGGTCACGGAGCTGCGCCGGCACGGGCACCTGGAGATCCGGGGCGCCGGGTTCCGCTATCCGGGCGCCGAGGAGCCCGTGCTCAAGGGCATCGACATGGTGGCGCGGCCCGGCGAGGTGACCGCCGTCATCGGTTCGACCGGCAGCGGCAAGTCCACGCTGCTCGGGCTGGTCCCGCGGCTGTTCGACGCGACCGACGGCGAGGTGCTCGTCGACGGCACGAACGTGGCGACGCTCGACCCGAAGCTGCTCGCCAGGACGGTCAGCCTGGTGCCGCAGAAGCCGTACCTGTTCGCCGGGACGGTCGCGACCAATCTGCGCTACGGCAATCCGGACGCCACCGACGAGGAGCTGTGGCACGCGCTGGAGGTGGCGCAGGCCAAGGACTTCGTCGAGCGGCTGGAGAACGGCCTCGACTCCCCCATCGCACAGGGCGGCACGAACGTCTCCGGCGGTCAGCGGCAACGGCTCTCCATCGCCCGGACGCTGGTGCAGCGCCCGGAGATCTACCTCTTCGACGACTCCTTCTCCGCTCTCGACTACGCGACCGACGCGGCGCTGCGGGCGGCGCTCGCGCAGGAGACCGCGGAGGCGACCGTCGTGATCGTCGCCCAACGGGTGGCGACCATCCGGGACGCGGACCGGATCGTCGTACTCGACGAAGGACGTGTCGTCGGGACCGGCCGGCATCACGAGCTGATGGCGGGCAACGAGACCTATCGGGAGATCGTGCTCTCCCAGCTGACGGAAGCGGAGGCTGCCTGATGGCCGGGCCGATGGCACGGATGATGGGTCAGGGCGGGGGCCCCGACAGCCGTTCTATGGACTTCAAGGTGTCGGGCAAACGCCTGATCTCCCAGTTCAAGCCGGAGCGGCTGACCATCTACGTACTGCTGCTCTGTGTGGTCGTGAGCGTGGGTCTGAACGTGGTCGGGCCGAAGATCCTGGGCAAGGCCACCGACCTGGTCTTCGCCGGCATCATCGGGCGGCAGATGCCGTCCGGGGCCACGAAGGACGAGGTCCTCGCGTCCATGCGGCAGCGGGGGCAGGGCCAGATCGCCGACATGCTCCGCAGCACCGACTTCACCCCGGGCAAGGGCATCGACTTCGGCGCGGTGGGCGACGTACTGCTGATCGCGCTGGGCACGTTCTTCGTCGCCGGTCTGCTGATGGCGGTGGCGACACGGCTGGTGAACCGGGCCGTGAACCGGACCATGTACCGGCTGCGCGAGGACGTGCAGGCGAAGCTGTCGCGGCTGCCGCTGTCGTACTTCGACAAGCGGCAGCGCGGCGAGGTGCTGTCCCGGGCGACCAACGACATCGACAACATCGGGCAGACGCTGCAGCAGTCGATGGGCCAGCTCATCAACTCGCTGCTGACGATCATCGGTGTGCTGGCGATGATGTTCTGGGTGTCGTGGCTGCTCGCGCTGGTGGCGCTGGTCACCGTGCCGCTGTCGTTCGTGGTCGCCACGCGGGTCGGCAAGCGGTCGCAGCCGCACTTCGTGCAGCAGTGGCGCTCCACCGGCAAGCTCAACGCCCACATCGAGGAGATGTACACCGGCCACACGCTGGTGAAGGTGTTCGGGCGGCAGGAGGAGTCGGCGAAGCAGTTCGCCGAGCAGAACGACGCGCTGTACGAGGCCGGGTTCAAGGCGCAGTTCAACAGCGGGGTCATGCAGCCGCTGATGATGTTCGTGTCGAACCTCAACTATGTGCTGGTGGCGGTCGTCGGCGGGCTGCGGGTCGCCTCGGGCGCGCTGTCGATCGGTGACGTCCAGGCCTTCATCCAGTACTCGCGGCAGTTCTCGATGCCGCTGACGCAGGTCGCGTCGATGGCGAACCTGGTGCAGTCGGGTGTCGCCTCGGCCGAGCGGATCTTCGAACTCCTGGACGCGGAGGAGCAGGAGGCGGATCCGGCGCGCGGGGAGCGGCCCGAGGAGCTGCGCGGGCGGGTGGAGCTGGAGAACATCTCCTTCCGCTACGACCCCGAGAAGCCGCTGATCGAGGACCTGTCGCTGAAGGCGGAGCCCGGGCACACGGTCGCGATCGTAGGCCCGACGGGAGCGGGCAAGACCACCCTGGTCAACCTGCTCATGCGGTTCTACGAGGTCTCCGGCGGGCGGATCACCCTCGACGGCGTCGACATCGCGACGATGTCCCGGGACGAACTGCGGGCCGGGATCGGCATGGTGCTGCAGGACACCTGGCTGTTCGGCGGCACGATCGCGGAGAACATCGCGTACGGCGCCTCGCGGGACGTCACGCGCGGCGAGATCGAGGAGGCGGCGCGGGCGGCCCACGCGGACCGGTTCATCCGGACGCTTCCCGACGGCTACGACACCGTGATCGACGACGAGGGCACGGGGGTCAGCGCCGGTGAGAAGCAGCTCATCACCATCGCGCGGGCGTTCCTGTCGGACCCGACGATCCTGGTGCTGGACGAGGCGACCTCGTCGGTCGACACCCGGACCGAGGTGCTGATCCAGAAGGCGATGGCAAAGCTGGCGCACGGGCGTACGTCGTTCGTGATCGCGCACCGGCTGTCGACGATCCGGGACGCGGACACGATCCTGGTGATGGAGAACGGGGCGATCGTGGAGCAGGGCGCGCATGCGGAGCTGCTTGCCGCGGACGGTGCCTATGCCCGGTTGTACAAGGCGCAGTTCGCGCAGGCGGTGGCCGAGGTGGACTGAGCGGGTCGCCCGACGTCGGGGTGCCGCTCTCTTTGGGACGGGTGCCGCCCCAGCGGCACCCTGCGCTCAGCTGCGCGCCCGAAGGGGCGCGGGGAACTGCGCGACCAGCCCCCACCGGCCCGCGGACGGCGTCAGTCCAGATAGCCCCTCAGCTGGTCCGCGAATGCGTGATCCCGCAGCTTGTTCAGGGTCTTCGACTCGATCTGCCTTATCCGTTCCCTCGTGACACCGAAGATGCGGCCGATTTCCTCCAACGTGCGGGGGCGGCCGTCCGCGAGGCCGTAGCGCAGCTGGACGACCTTTCGTTCGCGCTCGCCGAGCGTGGACAGCACCGCCTCCAGATGCTCGCGCAGGAGCAGGAACGCCGCCGACTCCACCGGCGAGGTGGCGTCGCCGTCCTCGATGAGGTCGCCGAGGGCCACGTCGTCCTCCTCGCCCACCGGGGCGTGCAGGGAGACCGGCTCCTGGGCGAGGCGGAGGACCTCGCTGACCCGCTCGGGGGGCAGGTCGAGCTGGTCGGCGACCTCTTCCGGCGTCGGCTCGTAGCCGCGTTCCTGCAGCATGCGGCGCTGAACGCGGACGACCCGGTTGATCAGCTCGACCACGTGGACCGGGACCCGTATGGTGCGGGCCTGGTCGGCGAGAGCCCGGGACATGGCCTGGCGGATCCACCAGGTCGCGTACGTCGAGAACTTGTACCCGCGGGCGTAGTCGAACTTCTCAACGGCCCTGATCAGGCCCAGGTTTCCCTCCTGGACCAGGTCGAGCATGGTCAGCCCGCGGCCGACGTACCGCTTGGCCACGGACACGACGAGCCGCAGATTCGCCTCGATGAGGCGGCGCTTGGCCATCCGGCCCATGACGACCAGGCGGTCCAGATCCAGGGCGAGCTGGCTGTCCAGGTCGGGTGCGGTGCTGAGCCTCTCCTCGGCGAACAGGCCGGCCTCGACACGGCGGGCGAGCTCGACCTCCTCGGCCGCGGTCAGCAGGGGGATACGGCCGATCTCACGCAGATACTGGCGGAACAGGTCCGAGGACGGGCCGCCGGTGTCGGCGGAGCGGGCACGCGGCGGCGCCACCGGCTCGGGGTCCTCCGCGGCCTCCAGCGCCGCTGCGAGCGGTTCGGCCGGCTCGGGCGGGCTCTCGGGCTCCGCCTCGGGGTGGTGCGCGACACGGGTCTGCGGGGGGACGGCGACGAGAACGTCGGTCGCGGCGTCCGGCTCCGTGCCGTCCGTACTTGTGTCGGTCTGGGTGAGGGTCTGGGTCTGCACGGGGGCGACCTCCAGGATGATCGCTGCTGAGGTGTGCGGCAGCGCTGCTTCGGGAGCGGAGTCGACGGCCTCGCCGCTGTCCGTCCCGTACGCGATGAGCGGAACCGCGGGGTTGTGCGACCCGTGGGGGACGGGTCCGCCGCGCTCCGAGGACTCAGGCACCGGACCCAGTGTGGAGTACGACACATCGCCGCCACGAGGGGCGTGCGGTGACTTTTTGCAATCGGGCCGTGACCGGGCGGTTACCGCGGCGTACGCGAAGAGGTCAGAGGGCCGCGGCTCCGTGCTCGCGCAGCGCCTGGTCGTACTGCTGGAGCACCCACAACTCGTTCTGTACGGCGGCCAGTTGCGCCGGGTCCCCGTGGGTGCCGAGGCGGGTGAGGGTGCTCTGGATGTCGCGGATGCGGCGCTCCACGGCCCGGCGGCGGACGGTCACGAGCTGTTCGCCCGCATAGTTCTCGTCGACCGTGCGGCGCATGATCGCCTCCACGGCCAGCTCCGTGACCATGGCGCGGACCGTGTCGTCGGGTGCGGCTTCGCGGACGCGGACGAGGTAGTCCTGTGCGTCCTGGACGCCGTACTCCGCGCCGCCCGCCTCCATGATCGCCTGGCGTACGGCGGCGTAGGGCGCGGCGGTGAACTCGTCGATGCCGTAGGCGTCGAAGGCCGGGGAGACCAATTCGGGGCGCTGGAGGGTCAGTTTGAGGAGTTCGCGTTCCGTGGCGTAGACCGGGTTGCGGAGGTTGAGTGCCGGGCCGGACGGGCCCGAGGAGCGGGGCGCGGCCTCGTACGACTGTGGGCCGCGCGCCGGGGCCGGGCCCTTGCCGCCGCGGTCACGGGCCCAACGGGCCAGCTGGGCCACCCGCTTGACCACGAACTGGGTGTCGAGGATGCCGAGCATGCCGGCGAGCTGGACGGCGACCTCGTGCTGGGCGCCGCTGTTCTTGATGCGGGCGACGATGGGGGCCGCCTCGTCCAGGGCGGCGGCCCGGCCGGCGGGGGTGTCGAGGTCGTAGCGGACGACGATCTGGCGCAGGGCGAACTCGAAGAGCGGCGTGCGGGGTTCGACGAGGTCGGCGACCGCCTCGTCGCCCTTCGCCAGGCGCAGTTCGCAGGGGTCCATGCCGTCCGGGGCGACGGCGATGTAGGTCTCGGCGGCGAACTTCTGGTCGTCCTCGAAGGCGCGCAGGGCCGCCTTCTGGCCGGCCGCGTCGCCGTCGAAGGTGAAGATGACACGTGCGCTGCCGTTGTCCATCAGCAGGCGGCGCAGGATCTTGATGTGGTCGCCGCCGAAGGCCGTGCCGCAGGTCGCGATCGCGGTGGTGACGCCGGCCAGGTGGCAGGCCATCACGTCGGTGTAGCCCTCGACCACCACCGCGCGGCTGGCCTTGGCGATGTCCTTCTTGGCCAGGTCGATGCCGTACAGGACCTGGGACTTCTTGTAGATCGCCGTGTCGGGGGTGTTGAGGTACTTGGGGCCGTTGTCCGCCTCGTAGAGCTTGCGGGCGCCGAAGCCGACGACGTCTCCGCCGATGTCGCGGATCGGCCACATCAGGCGGCCGCGGAAGCGGTCGATGGGGCCGCGGCGGCCCTCCTGGGAGAGGCCGGAGAGCAGGAGCTCCTTGTCGGTGAAGCCCTTGCCGCGCAGATAGCGGGTGAGGTGGTCCCAGCCCTGGGGGCTGTAGCCGACGGAGAAGTGCTCGGCGGCGGACTGGTCGAAGCCGCGCTCGGCGAGGAACTTGCGGCCGGTGTCGGCCTCCGGGCTGGTCGCGAGCTGTTCGACGTACCACTGTGCGGCGATCTTGTGGGCCTCGACCAGACGGATGCGCTCGCCGCGCTGGTGGGACGGGTTGTACCCGCCCTCCTCGTAGCGCAGGGTGATGCCGGCCTGGCCGGCCAGGCGCTCGACCGCCTCGGAGAAAGAGAGGTGGTCGACCTTCATCACGAACGTGATGGTGTCGCCGCCCTCCTGGCAGCCGAAGCAGTGGAAGAGCCCCTTGCTCGGGCTGACCTGGAAGGACGGCGACTTCTCGTCGTGGAACGGACACAGGCCCTTGAGGTTGCCACCGCCCGCGTTGCGCAGCTGGAGGTACTCGGACACCACGGCGTCGATCGGGACCGCGTCCCGTACCGCCTTCACGTCCTCGTCGTTGATCCGTCCTGCCACGTGGTGATTCTACGGGGACGGACCGACAGCCTCGGTTCTCAGGAGACGAGGCTGTCGAGCGGAACGTGCGGGTCCGCCAGGGCCTCCGTGTTCACCTGTGTCTTCGAACGGATCAGTTTCTGGATGGGGTCTGTGACGTCCCACACGTTCACGTTCATCCCGGCCAGCACCCTGCCGTCCTTGATCCAGAAGGAGATGAACTGACGCTTGCCCGCGTCCCCTCGGATCACCACTTCGTCGTACGACCCCGCGGGCGCCCACCCGCTGTACTCCATCCCCAAGTCGTACTGGTCGGAGAAGAAATAGGGCACACGGTCGTAGGTGACGTCCCGGCCGAGCATGGCGCGGGCCGCCGCCGGGCCGCCGTTGAGCGCGTTGGCCCAGTGCTCCACGCGGAGGTGGGTGCCGAAGAGGGTGTGCGGGAAGGACGCCACGTCACCGGCCGCGTAGATGTCGGGGTCGGAGGTGCGCAGACGGTCGTCGACCACCACGCCGCCGCCGTGTGCACGGTCGGCGATCTCCAGTCCGGCGGCTTCCGCGAGGCCGATGCGGGGGGCCGCGCCGATCGCCGCGAGGACGTCGTGCGCGGGATGCTCCTCGCCGTCGTCGGTGCGGGCCGCGAGGACCATGCCGTCCTGGCCGACGATCTCCGTCAGCTGCGCGCCGAAGTGGAAGCGGACGCCGTGCTCGCGGTGCAGCTCGGCGAAGAGGTTGCCGAGCTCGGGGCCGAGGACCGCATACAGCGGGGTCTGCGCGGCTTCGACGACGGTGACCTCGGCGCCGTACTCGCGGGCCGCCGCCGCGACCTCCAGACCGATCCAGCCGGCGCCGGCGATCACGATGTGCCCGTTGTCCCGGCCGAGGGCGGTCAGCACGTGCTTGAGCCGCTCGGCGTGCGCGAGACGGCGCAGGTGGTGGACGCCGGCCAGGTCGGTCCCGGGGATGTCGAGGCGGCGCGGCTCCGCACCCGTCGCCAGCAGGAGCTTGTCGTAACGGACGAGGGTGCCGTCCTCGCCGAAGCGGACGGTCTTCGCCTCGCGGTCGATGGCGTCGACGGTCTCGCCGAGGTGCAGCTCGATGTCGTTCTGCGCATACCAGGCCGGCTCGTGGACGAAGACGCTGTCGCGCTCCTCCTTGCCGAGCAGATAGCCCTTGGAGAGGGGAGGGCGCTCGTACGGGTGGTCGCGTTCGTCGCAGATCAGTATCACGCGCCCGGTGAAGCCCTCCGCTCGGAGCGTCTCGGCCGCTTTCGCGCCGGCGAGACCGCCTCCGACGATGACGAATGTCTGATCCGCGTCGACCACTTGATGCCTCCTACCGGGGGGGTCTGGGGGGTATCACCCCAGAGAAACACAGCACACAGCGGGTGCCGCCACATGCGAGCGTCCCGCACGGAGCGTGAGGGGGGAAGAGGGAGTGGCCCGATCAGGCCACGGAGGGTCACATTCGGGCTCGTTCGGAGTCCCCCGTGTCCCGTCAGTCTCACAGATGCCCGGTCAGACGCGCGTGAAGCGAACGGGCCGAAGCGTCGGTGAGGGAGGCGATCTGGTCGACGATCACCCGCTTGCGGGCGCGGTCGTCGGCCGCCCGGTCGAACAGGGCGCGGAACTGGGGGTCCAGGCCGTCCGGGGCGCGGGCGGTGAGCGCCTCGGCCAGCTCGGCGACCACGATCCGCTGATCGGCCCGCAACAGCTCCTGTTCGGCGCGCTGCATGACGTACCGGTCGGCCACGGCCTTGAGGACCGCGCATTCCAGCCGCGTCTCGTGCGGTACGACGAGTTCGGCGCCGTAGCGGGTGAGGCGGCCGGTGCCGTACGCCGCGCGCGTGGCGGTCTCGGCGGCGAGGCAGAAACGGCCGATGAGCTGGCTGGTGGCGTCCTTGAGGCGGGCCTGGGCGACCGCGGAGCCGTCATAGCCGTGCGGCCACCACTCCTGGTCCTGGAGGCGGTCCAGGGCGGCGGCGAGTTCGGCCGGGTCGGTGCCGGCGGGGACGTAGCGTCCGACGGCGACCGCGAAGACCGCCTGGCGTTCGGGCTCCGCGTGCAGGCAGTTGGGGTCGATGTGACCGGCGTGCAGGCCGTCCTCCACGTCGTGCACCGAGTACGCCACGTCGTCGGACCAGTCCATGACCTGGGCCTCGAAGGTGGTGCGGACGCCCGGGGCGTCCTTGCGGACCCAGTCGAAGACGGGCCGGTCGTCCTCGTAGACGCCGAACTTGCGGGATGCCGGGTCGGTGGGGTGGGCGCCTCGGGGCCAGGGGTATTTCGTGGCGGCGTCCAGGGCGGCGCGGGTGAGGTTGAGGCCGACGGAGCCTTCAGGGGTGAACCGCTTGGGTTCGATGCGGGTGAGGAGTCTGAGGGATTGCGCGTTGCCTTCGAAGCCGCCGCAGTCCTCGGCGAATTCGTTGAGCGCCTGTTCGCCGTTGTGGCCGAAGGGGGGGTGGCCGAGGTCGTGGGAGAGGCAGGCGGCTTCCACCAGGTCTGGGTCGCAGCCGAGGGCTGCGCCCAGCTCGCGCCCTACCTGGGCGCACTCCAGGGAGTGGGTGAGGCGGGTTCTGGGGCTGGCGTCCCATGCCTGGCTGCGGGTTCCTGGGGTGACGACCTGGGTTTTGCCTGCCAGGCGGCGGAGCGCTGAGCTGTGCAGGATGCGGGCGCGGTCGCGTTGGAACGCGGTGCGGCCGGGACGTTTGTCAGGTTCTGGGGCCCAACGTTCGGTTGACGACAGGTCGTACGGCATGTCTCGACAGTAAGGGCAAGGACTGACAATCCGCGTATTCGTCTGCCGAGATCTGTTGACGGGCGGCTGCGGATCGTTTGTGGCTGGTCGCGCCCACGCGGCGGAGCCGCAAATCGATACAGCCCCGCGCCCCTAAAAGACTGCCGTCACCCGGCGGTTCAAGCCGACGCCAGTTCCGTTGCCGTACTGATCGGTGTCGCGAGTGCCTGGTCGTAGCGGTGGAGTACGAGCTTCGCCATCGCCGGGTGTGTGCCCAGCGGGGCCGAGGCGATCCAGGGGGCTGCTTCCGCGGACTCCGTGGCGAAGCGGCCGGGAGCTGTGAAGTACGAAGCCACCGCCACCCGGTGTCGGCCGCTCGCGGTCAGGGCGCGGACGGCGTCCGGGACCGTCGGGGCGGCCGTGGTGGCGTAGGCCGGGACGACCGGGACTCCCAGGCGTTCCGAGAGCAGCTGGGCCGTGCGGTTGGTGTCGATCTTGGACTCCGGGTCGCGGGAGCCTGCCGCCGCGAGGACGACCGCGCTGGTGCGGCGGGCGGCCTCGTCCATGCGGGTGCGCCAGCCGGCCTCGACCAGGCGGTCGTGCAGGGTCTCCACCAGGAGGGGGTGCGGGCCGAGGGCGCCGGCCACGCGCGTGCGTACCTGCGATTCGGCGGCCATCTCGGGGATGTCCCGCTTGATGTGGTAGCCGCGGCTGAGGAGGAGGGGGACGAGGACGGCCTCGCGGGTGCCGAGAGTCGCGAGGGTGTCGGGGAGCAGCGGGTCGTTCAGCTCGATGTGGCCGAGGTGGACCGGGAGGCCGGGGCGCTGCTCGCGGATGCGGTCCAGGAGCGTACGGACGGTGCTCAGGGCGCGCGGGTCGCGGCTGCCGTGCGCGACGACGACCAGCGCGGGCGGGGCCGGGCGTCGCCTGCCGTTCAGGGAGACGAGGCTGAGCTGGCTGGCGAGCTGGCTGCTGATCCGGTTCATGAGGTGCGCCGTACTGTCGAGGTGGGCGGTCCGGGACTCGTCGCGAGGAGGGTTCGACGCCGTCATGGACCGATGGTGGCGGCCGGAGGTTGCCGCCCCGTTGCATGAGAATGACGGGTGTTTTCCGGCGGTTCACGGTGGGGTGCATGGGGTGTGTGAGGGGACCTGACCTGCGGTTTCCTGCCTCGGAGTGAACCTGGTCACGTATCGTGTGCCGAACCGCGGGGCCTGACAGGACGTCTCTGACTGTCGAAAGGCAGGCCGGAAAGCAGGCCGGAGAAGGGGGACCGATGCGCAGACCACGCCTGCCACGCACGCGTGCCGGGCAGCGGAGGCTGGTGCAGGCCGTGATGGCCGGGTGTGTGCTGGCGCTGCTGCCGGTGACCTGGTTGTACGTCACGACGGGTGACCGGCTGCGGACGACCGCCGACGCGCCCCGCACCGAGGTCGCCGTGGTCTTCGGCGCGGGGCTGTGGAACGGCGAGCCCTCCCCGTACCTCGCGAACCGTCTGAAGGCGGCAGCCGAGCTGTACCGCGAGCACCGCGTCGATGTCGTTCTCGTCACCGGCGACAACAGCCGCAAGGACTACGACGAGCCGGACGCCATGCGCACGTATCTGAAGAAGCACGGTGTCCCGGACCGGCGGATCGTCAGCGACTACGCGGGCTTCGACACCTGGGACTCCTGCGTCCGCGCCAAGAGGATCTTCGGCGTCGACAGGGCCGTGCTCATCAGCCAGGGCTTCCACATCCGGCGGGCGGTCGCCCTGTGCGAGGCGGCGGGTGTCGACTCGTACGGCGTCGGGGTCGCCGCCAAGCACGACGTGACCTGGTACTACGGCGGTACCCGTGAGATCTTCGCGGCCGGCAAGGCGGCTCTGGACGCCGTGTTCCACCCGGACCCGCAGTTCCTCGGGCCGAAGGAGACCGGGGTTGCGAAGGCGCTCGCCGACGCCCGGTGAAGGGCGCCTCACCGCCGCTCCCGGCCGGGCGGGAGGCCGCCGTGCCGCCCGTGTAACAAGGAGCCGTCCCGCACGTAACACAGCCGAAGCACGCTGAGTGGCATGGAGATCTCCGCGACGCCCACGCACTGCCCGTACTGCGCCCTGCAGTGCGGGATGAACCTGACGCCCGCGCCGGACGGCACGGTCGAGGTGAGCGAGCGCGCGGACTTCCCGGTGAACCGGGGTGCACTGTGCGGCAAGGGCCGTACCGCGCCGGCCGTGCTCTCGTCCCGCGTGCGCCTGACCTCCCCGTTGGTGCGCTCCGAGGGCACGCTGGTGCCCGCCACCTGGGACGAGGCACTGGACCGTGTCGCCGAGGGACTGCGCCGGACGCGTACGGAACATGGCCCGGACGCGGTCGGCGTCTTCGGCGGCGGCGGCCTCACCAACGAGAAGGCGTACACGCTCGGCAAGTTCGCCCGGGTGGTGCTCGCCACCTCGCAGATCGACTACAACGGGCGCTTCTGCATGTCGTCGGCCGCGGCGGCCGGCACCAAGGCGTTCGGCCTGGACCGGGGGCTGCCCTTCCCGCTGGAGGACATCCCGAAGACGGGCTGCGTGATCCTGGTCGGCTCGAACCTCGCGGAGACCATGCCGCCCGCTCTGCGGTTCTTCAACGAGCTGAAGGAGAACGGCGGCACGCTGATCGTCGTCGACCCGCGCCGCACGAAGACCGCCGAGCAGGCCGACCTGCATCTGGCGCCGAGGCCCGGTACGGATCTCGCGCTGGCCCTCGGTCTGCTGCATCTGGTCGTGGCCGAGGGGCGGGTCGACGAGGCGTACGTCCAGGAGCGCACGGCCGGCTGGGAGGACGCCCGGGCGGCGGCGATGGCGCACTGGCCGGAGTACGTGGAACGGATCACGGGGGTGTCCGTCCCCCAACTCCGGGAAGCCGTACAGCTGTTCTGCGAGCCGGAGAACGCGATGGTGCTGACCGCGCGCGGGCCCGAGCAGCAGTCCAAGGGCACGGACACGGTCGGCGCGTGGATCAACCTGTGCCTGGCGACCGGCCGCGCGGGCCGCCCGCTGTCCGGGTACGGCTGTCTGACCGGGCAGGGCAACGGACAGGGCGGACGTGAACACGGCCAGAAGGCCGACCAGTTGCCCGGCTACCGCAAGCTGGACGACCCGGCGGCGCGGCGGCACGTGGCCGAGGTGTGGGGCGTGGACCCGGACTCGCTTCCCGGGCCGGGGCGCAGTGCGTACGAGCTGCTGGACGCCCTGGGCACGGACATCAGGTCCCTGCTGCTGATGGGGTCCAACCCGGTCGTCTCGGCGCCGCGTGCCGCGCACATAGAGGAGCGCATCAAGTCGCTGGACTTCCTGGCCGTCTGTGATGTCGTCCTGTCGGAGACGGCGGCGCTGGCCGACGTCGTGCTCCCGGTGACGCAGTGGGCGGAGGAGACCGGCACGACGACCAACCTGGAGGGCAGGGTGCTGCTGCGGCGGCGCGCGATCACTGCTCCCGACGGTGTCCGCAGCGATCTGGAGGTCATGCACGAACTGGCCCGCCGGCTCGGTGTGGAGAAGGGCTTCCCGACCGACCCGGAGGAGGTCTTCGAGGAGCTGCGGCGGGCCTGCGCGGGCGGGCCGGCCGACTACTCGGGGATCACCTACCGCAGGCTGGCCGAGGAGAACGGGGTGTTCTGGCCGTGTCCTGCGGGCCCGGAGGACGGCGAGGACACCTCCGCTGCCCAGAAGGTCTCCGCGGACGCCCACCCCCACCCCGGCACCCCGCGCCTCTTCCTCGACCGTTTCGCCACCCCGGACGGCCGGGCCCGCTTCGTGCCCGTCTCGCACCGGGCGTCCGCCGAGGAACCGGACGACGAGTATCCGGTGCTGCTGACGACCGGCCGGGTCGTCGCGCAGTACCAGTCCGGCGCCCAGACCCGCCGCGTGGACGAGCTGAACGCCGCGGCGCCGGGACCGTTCGTGGAGCTGCACCCGCGGCTCGCTGCGCGGCTCGGGGCGGCGGAGGGCGACCCGTTGGCGGTGGTCTCCCGCCGGGGACGGGCCGTCGCACCGGCCCGCATCACCACCTCGATCCGCCCGGACACGGTCTTCATGCCCTTCCACTGGCCGGGCGAGGGCCGCGCCAACACGCTCACCAACCCGGCCCTCGACCCCACCTCGCGCATGCCGGAGTTCAAGACGTGTGCGGTGCGGCTGGAGACGGTTCAGTCGTAGCCGGGGCAGGCGGACTCATCTGACCCGCCAGTCGCCGCTCTCGATCAGCTTCCCGCGGGCCCGCAGGCGTGCGGCGACGGCCGGGGCGGCGACGTACACCCAGGCGCGTACGGCCGTGTCCTCGCCCTCGCGGATCACCTCGCGTTCGACGCGCTCGTAGAGGTTGCGCGGATCCCCGGGGGCGTACTCCTCCAGCCGGTCGAGGACGACGAGCAACTCCTCGCACATCTCCGGCATTGCGGTCACGAGTTCCCCGTACACCACTCCGCCGCGCTCCTCGACGGCGTACGGATAGCCGGGCCCGTCGTACAGGACCGCGCCGTTCAGCCGCGCCGGCTCCTCGGCCTCGGTGCAACCGCGCAGAAACAGGTCGTGGTTGACCTCGCCGGGGAGGAGGGTGCCGTAGACGAAGAACGGGAGTCTCACAAAAACGATTCTCTCTCCTCACACACCCCCTCCCATACCTCCCGGTACGCGCTATGGACCTCGCCCTGTCATGGCCCCTTGAATCGTCGTCATCACCTGCGCGCTCCCCCCACGCCCTCCGCACGCCCCCACGCGCCCGTTGGCGCCTTCTCGAGGAGATCGATGAGCCGGATACGTATCGACGTCCGAGGTTCCCGTCGGCTCGCCGCCCTCGGCGTGGCCGCCACCACCGCCAGTCTGCTGGCAGCGGCCCTCTCCCCCGCCGCGGTGGCCGACGAACAACCGACCAGGGCGGGCGCGATCGCGAACGCTGCATCGGCGCTCCTGGCGCACGCCGCGAGCCTCGGGCTCACCTCCGAAGAGGGCACGAAGGTGCGGGACGTGATCGTCGACAAGGACGGCACCCAGCATGTGCGCTACGACCGGACATACCGCCAACTCCCGGTACTCGGCGGCGACTTCGTGGTCCACTTGGCCTCGAACGGGACGTACCGCAGCACCGACCGGGCGACGCGGAGCCAGATATCCCTCGCCTCGATCGTCCCCTCCATATCGGCCCCGAAGGCCGCCGACCTCGCGGCGAACGCCCTGCGCGCGGTCAACCTCGGCCAGACCCTGAGGAAGCTGACGGCCAGGCCGGAGCTGGTCGTCGACGCCCTGCACGGAACGCCGAAGCTGGCGTGGCGGACGAAGGTCGCGGCCAAGGACTCCCTGGGCAACCCGGTCTCCCGCACCGTCCTCACGGACGCCCGCACGGGCCATCAGATCGACGCCTGGGACGACATCGAGACGGCGACGGGCGACGGCAAGTCGCTGTACAGCGGGACGGTGCCGCTGGAGACGACGCTGTCGGGATCGACGTACCAGCTCAAGGACGCGACGCGCGGCGGGACGTACACGGGTGACGCGGCGAACCAGACGGACCTGTGTTTCCTGACCAGCATCTGCGTCAGCCGCGCCCCGTCGACCGTGTTCACGGACACGGACAACCACTGGGGGACGGGGACGGACGCCGACCGCGCCTCCGCGGCCGTGGACGCCCAGTACGGCACCGACATGACCTGGGACTTCTACAAGAACTCCTTCGGCCGCAACGGCATCGCGAACGACGGCAAGGGCTCCTACAACCGCGTCCACTACGGCAACAAGTACAACAACGCCTTCTGGGACGACAGCTGCTTCTGCATGACGTACGGCGACGGTGACGGCACCACCCTCGGCCCGCTGGTCGGCCTGGACGTGGCCGGCCACGAGATGACGCACGGCGTCACCTCCAAGACCGCGGCCCTGACGTACTCGGGCGAGTCCGGCGGCCTCAACGAGGCGACGTCCGACATCCTCGGCACGCTGGTGGAGTGGTACGCCAACAACCCGTCGGACCCCGGGGACTACCTGATCGGCGAGAAGATCGTGCGGTCGGGATTCGGCCAGGCCGCCCTGCGCTACATGGACAAGCCCTCCAGGGACGGCAAGTCGGCCGACTACTGGAGCTCGTCGGTGGGCAACCTCGACGTCCACTACTCCTCGGGGGTCGCCAACCACTTCGCCTACCTCCTGGCGGAGGGCAGCGGCGCGAAGACCATCAACGGCGTCAGCTACGACTCCCCGACGTACAACGGCAAAACGGTGACGGGGATCGGCCGGGACAAGCTCGGCCAGATCTGGTACCGGGCGCTGACGGTCTACATGACGTCCTCGACGAACTACGCGGGAGCGCGTACGGCGACGCTCAGCGCGGCCAAGGACCTGTACGGCGCCGGGAGTGCGGAGTACAACGCGGTGGGGGCGGCCTGGAGTGCGGTCAACGTCAACTGATCGACCGTTCAGTGAGCGCGCGGACGGCCGCCTCGGTGATCGACCGGGGCGGCCGTCCGGCCGTTCTCGTCACCAGGGCCGGTCGCCCGCAGGCTGTATGCGTCTCATGCCCCGTACGGCCGCTTCTCCCGCGCCTCCCGCAACGCCCTCCCCCACCACACCAACTGATCCAGCATCACCTTCGCCGCCGCCTGAGGGCCGGACGGATCCTTGAGGCGTCCCTCCTCGAAGGACGCCCCCGCGTTGTGGAAGGACACCGTGTCGCGGAGGGTGACCGCGTGGAGTTCGGCGAAGACCTGGCGGAGGTGTTCGACCGCGCGCAGGCCGCCCGAGACACCGCCGTACGAGACGAGGGCGACGGGCTTGGCCTGCCATTCGGTGAAGTGCCAGTCGATGAGGTTCTTGAGGCCGGCCGGGTACGAGTGGTTGTACTCGGGGGTGAGCACGACGAAGGCGTCGGCGGCCGCGAGTTTCGGGGTGACAGAGGAGCGGGCCGCGGTCGCCTCTGAGGTAGGGGCGAAGGTCGTGGGCAGGTCCGCGTCGGCCACGTCGACGACCTCGGGGAGCAGGTCGTCGCGGTCGCGCATGCGGTCCAGGAGCCAGTCGGCCACGACAGGGCCGAAGCGGCCGATGGGGGTCCCCCCGCTCGAGCGAAGCCGAGAGTGGGGGAGGTTGCTGCCGACGACAAGGGTGACGGCGAGAGGGGCTTCGGTTTCGAGGGTCGCATCTGTGGTCTGCATGCGCCCCAGCCTCGTACCTCAACCTTTCTTGAGGTCAAGAACGGCCTTCCTTGAGGCCGCGTGCGCGCCGCGATCACCGGGGTCACCCGTTCACACGCGCGCCCTGCGCCCATCGGGTGCTGTTCCGCCGAGCCTCCGTCATACGCCGGTGACCTGCTGAAAGTCGGCCCGAGCGAACCGCGCCGCGCACGGATCTGACACCCATTCACCGCATTTCTGACGGACCTTCAGGAAGCGGTCTCGCGCAGCTGGCACTTACCTCGGAAGGGCAGGGGACACCGAAGAGAGCTCGGAGGAGCATCGATGCGACGTACCGCCCGTCTGCTGACCGGTACCGCCCTCGCCGTCGCAGCCGCGGGCTTCGTGGCCGCGCCCGCGTACGCCGCCGACGACGACGGCGGCGGCGGCGGCGGTCTGGAGGTGTTCCCCTCCCAGGCCGTGCCTGGCACCCAGATCACGGTGAACACCGCGGAGTGCGGCACGGAGGGCACGGCGGCCGGCGACGCCGGAGCGGTGGGGGCTGGTGTCTTCACCCTGGCGCCGAGTGCGCACGACGGCGAGGCGGTCGGACAGTTCCGGGTGCCACCGAGCGCCCAGCCGGGGACGTACGAGATCGTCGCGCAGTGCGCGGAGGGCGACCGGCAGGTCACGGGCGACCTGGTGGTGACCCTGACGGCGGTCCACGGGCAGGAGCCCCGCGGAAGTGTGAAGACGGGGGTCGGCGGCGCCCTGGGCCCCGATCCCGTGCAGACCGCGGCCGGCGTGACGGCTCTCGCCGTTGCCGCCGCGGGCGGTACCTGGCTCCTGCATCGCCGGGCGAGAGGCGACGGGATCTGACGGACGCCCTCCGCTGTCCGTCCGCCGGTACCGCATGTCCCTCCCCCTCCGGGTCCGACGCCCCTCGCGGCTCGGAGGGGGCCGGGTACGACCGCTCGAGTCAGGTAGGAGGCTCGCGTGCGCAGAGTCAGCAACGGCGCGATAGGGACCGCCACCGTGGTCGCCCTGTGCTCCGGCGCGTGGCTGCTCGGGGGCGGAGTCGGGATGCACGCCCCGCCGCAGCCGTCCGCCGCGCAGGCGGCCCGCACCGGCCACGGCGGCCAGCCGCGCGGCGCGCCCGCGCTGCCGCCCTCGCCGCCCGACCGCATCCGCATCCCGTCGATCCACGTCGACGCGCCCCTCATGGGCCTCGCGCTCACCCCGTCGGGCAGCCTCGGTGTGCCGCCCGCCGCGAAGCGGAACCTCGCGGGCTGGTACGAGGCCGGCACCACCCCCGGGGAGAAGGGCACCGCCGTCGTCGCGGGCCATGTCGACAACGCCGACGGCCCCGCCGTCTTCTACGACCTCGGCGCCCTGAAGAAGGGCAGCCGCATCGAGGTGGACCGGCGGGACGGCAGCACGGCGCTCTTCTCGGTGGACGCGGTCGAGGTGTACGACGCCGAGCACTTCCCCGACGAGAAGGTGTACGGCGCCTCGGACCGCCCCGAGCTGCGCGTGATCACCTGCGGCGGGGGTTATTCACGGTCGACCGGCTACGAGGGCAACGTCGTCGTCTTCGCGCACCTCACCGCGAGCCACTGAGAACAGCCATCGCGGACGCTGAGCACCCCCGCCGCGATGATCCGCCCGCACGGCACCGACTCCCTATACGCGGTGTCCACCCCAACGCCGCACCACTCGCGCTCGACCGG
>NZ_JBFBBE010000006.1:38030-75997 GCF_040682555.1 Streptomyces sp. NPDC051172 | reverse complement strand
GCGATGATCCGCCCGCACGGCACCGACTCCCTATACGCGGTGTCCACCCCAACGCCGCACCACTCGCGCTCGACCGGCTACGAGGGCAACGTGGTCATGCTCGCGCACCTCACCGCGAGCCGCTGAGCACCGCCTTCGCGATGGTCCGCGCGCACTCCAGTGACTCCGTGTGCGTGGTGTCCACCTCGACGTCGTACTCCACATCCCGGTGGACCAGTTCCGCCTGCTGCTCCGCCATCCCCCGCACCCGGTCGCCCCGCGCGATCTCCCGGCCCGCGGCCACCGCGGCCTCGCAGCGCACGCCGACCCACAGGACGTCCAGGCCCGACAGGACCTTCCGCCAGGCCTGTTGGGACGCCCCGCCGCCGAGGAACACGTCGTCGAGGATGACCGGGGCGCCCGCGCGGGCGGTCGCCGCGACGCCCTCCCTCCACGCCGTCTCCAGCCTCCGGAACTCCGGCCCGACGCTCACCCCGCCGTCCGGCGCGACGAGCGAGGCCTGCAGGGACGCGGGCATCGACTCGACCAGTGCGTCGATCGCAAAGACCAGCCACGGGTCCGGCAGCACCGCCTGCAGACACCGTACGATCCCCGACTTGCCGGAGCTGGAGCCGCCGTTGAGCACGATCACCTGGGTCGCCATCGGGCCACCGTAGGGGAACGGGCCGAACGCTCCCCACGCGTTTTCGGGCTGCCCGTGACCAGGGCGTCGTAGACGATGGTGCCTGCACGGACCCCCGGAGCGGTCAGCAGTGCCGAGGCCGTCGCCCACCCCCACCTCACATCACGCCCCCCACCTGCACTCCGAACCCTCACACCCTCGGCGGGCCTCTGCTGAGGGCAGCGTTCCTCGCGGGAAACAGCTGTGATGCTGCCGGGTAACACCGGCATCGCACGCTCCTGGACATGACCTCGAATACGCGTGTGGTGGTGATCGGCGCCGGCCTCGCGGGCGTCCGTCTCGCCCGGCGGCTCGGTGAGCTCGGCACGCCAGTGACGCTGATCGGCGAGGAGGAGCACCGCCCGTACAACAGGGTGCTGCTCGCCGAAGTGCTGGCCGGACGGTACAGCCCCGAGGTGATCGCCCTGCCGGCGCCCGCGGAGCTGACCCGCGCCCGGGTCGCCGGCATCGACCGCGACGAGCGGACCGTCGAGTGCGCGGACGGCTCGAAGATCGCATACGACACGCTGGTCCTGGCCACCGGCTCCAACCCGGTGCTCCCGCCCCTGCGCGGTCTGTTCACCCCGGACCACGTGCTGCCCGAGGGCGTGCACGCGTTCCGGACCATGGACGACTGCCTGGGCCTGTCGAAGGCCGTACGGCCGGGCGTGAAGGCGGTCGTCATCGGCGGCGGGCTGCTCGGGGTCTCCGCCGCCCGCGCCCTCGCCCGGCGCGGCGCCCAGGTCGTCCTCGCCCAGCAGGGCGAGCGGCTCATGGAGCGCCAGCTCGACCCGAGCGCCTCGAAGCTCGTGCAGCGGCACCTGAGGGACCTCGGCGTCGAGATCCACACCGAGTGCCGGGTCCGCGACGTGCGCTGCGTGGGCGGCGCGGTCCGCTCGGTCGAGATGCACGACGGGTACGCCCTCGACGCGGACCTGGTGGTGCTGGCCTGCGGGGTGCACCCCCGGGTGGGCCTCGCGCAGATCGCCGGTCTCGAGGTGCGCAAGGGGATCGTCGTCGACGACGAGCTGCGCACCTCCGACCCGCACATCCGGGCCATCGGCGACTGCGTCCAGCACGACGGCGAGGTGTACGGGCTGGCCGCCCCGGCGCTCGAACAGGCGGAAGTCCTGGCCGAGTTGCTGTCGGGCCGCCGTACGAACGCCCGCTACACCGGCACCCGTGCCCTGACCCGGCTCACGCTCGCCGGGCACGGCTCCCCCTTCGACCTCGCCGCGTTCGGCGAGACGGAGGCCCGGCCCGGCGACGACGTCGTCCAGCTGGCCGACGCCACCCGTGGCACCTACCGCAAGGTCGTCGTCCGCGACGACCGCCTGGTCGGCGGGGTCCTCGTCGGCGAACTCGGCACCGTCGGCGCACTCGCCCGCGCCTGGGAGGGGGCAGAGCCGCTCCCCGCCGACGGTGCCCCGCTGCTCCACCTGCTCACCAACGATGGAGGCTCCTGATGTCCACGACCGCACTTCTGGGCACCGGCCCCCGCCCCACGATCGTGCTGGTCGGCCATGGCATGGTCGGCCAGCGCTTCCTCGAAGCGCTCGCCGAGCGCGGCCTGACCGCCACGCACCGCGTGGTCGTGCTCTGTGAGGAGCCGCGTCCCGCGTACGACCGCGTGGCGCTCACCTCGTACTTCTCGGGCAAGACGCCCGAGGAGCTCTCCATGACCGACATGGAGTTCATCAACGACCAGGGCATCGAGCTGTACGTCGGCGACCCGGCTCAGACGGTCGACCGTGAGGCTAAGAAGGTGACCGCGAAGTCCGGTCGGGTCTTCGAGTACGACACCCTCGTGCTGGCCACCGGCTCGTACCCGTTCGTGCCGCCGGTCCCCGGCAAGGACGCCGAGGGCTGTTTCGTGTACCGCACGATCGAGGACCTGCTCGCGATCGAGGAGTACGCGAGGACGAAGGCGACAACCGGTGCGGTGGTCGGCGGCGGTCTGCTCGGACTCGAGGCGGCCGGCGCCCTGAAGGGGCTCGGACTCACCTCCCACATCGTCGAGTTCGCGCCGCGTCTGATGCCCGTCCAGGTCGACGAGGGCGGCGGCGCCGCGCTGCTGCGCACCATCGAGGAGATGGGCCTGACCGTCCACACGGGCGTCGGCACCCAGGAGATCGTGGTCGGCGAGGACGGTGCCGTCATCGGCATGAAGCTCTCCGACGGCTCCGAACTCGCCACCGACCTGGTGGTGTTCTCCGCCGGTGTCCGCCCCCGCGACCAGCTGGCCCGCGAGTGCGGCCTCACCGTCGGCGAGCGCGGCGGCATCGCGGTCGACGAGCAGTGCCGCACGGTCCTGGACCCGCACGTCTTCGCGATCGGCGAGTGCGCGCTGGCCTCCGACGGCCGGGTTTACGGCCTGGTCGCCCCCGGTTACGAGCAGGCCGAGACGGCCGCCGCGACGATCGCCGAGGACGAGACCGAGCAGCTGACGTTCACCGGCGCCGACCTGTCCACCAAGCTGAAGCTGCTCGGCGTGGACGTGGCCTCCTTCGGCGACGCGCACGGCGCGACCGAGGACTGCCTGGACGTCGTCTACTCCGACTCCCGGGCGGGCCTGTACAAGAAGCTGGTCATCGGCCGTGACGGCACCCTGCTCGGCGGCATCCTGGTCGGCGACGCGGAGGCCTACGGCACGCTGAAGGCCTTCACCGGTTCGGTGCCGCCGGTCTCGCCCGAGTCGCTGGTGCTGCCCGCCGGCGCCGGCGAGTCGGCCCAGCTCGGCCCGACCGCGCTGCCGGACGACGCGATCATCTGTTCCTGCAACAACGTCCGCAAGGGCACGATCCGCGGCGCCGTCACCGAGCACAACTGCACCACCGTGCCCGAGGTGAAGAAGTGCACCAAGGCCGGTACCACCTGCGGCAGTTGCGTCAAGGTGCTGGGCCAGCTGGTCACCGCCGAGCTGGAGGCGTCCGGCGTCGAGGTCGACAAGGGCCTGTGCGGCTGCTTCTCACAGACCCGCGAGGAGCTCTACGAGATCGTCCTCGCCCTGCGCATCAACACCTACCAGGACCTGCTGGACCGCTACGGCCGCGACGAGGCCAGGGGCGGTGGCGGCTGCGAGATCTGCAAGCCGGCCGTCGCCTCGATCATCGCCTCCCTCGCCCCGACGATCGGCGCGAGCGGCTATGTCCTGGACGGCGAGCAGGCCTCGCTGCAGGACAGCAACGACCACTTCCTCGCCAACCTGCAGAAGAACGGCTCGTACTCGGTCGTCCCGCGCATCCCCGGCGGTGAGATCACCCCCGAGGGCCTCATCGTGATCGGTGAGATCGCCCGTGACTTCGGCCTCTACACGAAGATCACCGGCGGCCAGCGGATCGACATGTTCGGCGCGCGGGTCGAGCAGCTCCCGCTGATCTGGGCGCGCTTGGTGGACGCGGGCTTCGAGTCCGGTCACGCCTACGGAAAGGCCCTGCGCACCGTCAAGTCCTGCGTGGGCCAGACCTGGTGCCGCTACGGCGTCCAGGACTCCGTCCGCATGGCGATCGACCTGGAGCTGCGCTACCGGGGCCTGAGGTCACCGCACAAGCTCAAGTCGGCGGTCTCCGGGTGCGCCCGCGAGTGCGCCGAGGCCCAGTCGAAGGACTTCGGCGTGATCGCCACCGCGGGCGGCTGGAACCTGTACGTCGGCGGGAACGGCGGCGCGACCCCGCGCCACGCGGACCTGCTCGCGCAGGACTTGTCGGACGCCGAGCTGATCAAGCTGATCGACCGTTTCCTGATGTTCTACATCCGCACCGCCGACCGCCTGGAGCGCACCTCGACCTGGCTGGAGCGCATCCCCGGCGGCCTGGACCACGTACGCGACGTGGTGGTGGAGGACTCCCTCGGCATCTGCGAGGAGCTGGAGTCGCTGATGGCGGACCACGTGGCGAACTACGCCGACGAGTGGGCGACCACCATCAACAACCCCGACAAGCTCGCCCGGTTCGTGTCCTTCGTGAACGCGCCCGACACCCCCGACCCGGTCGTGGGCTTCGTCCCGGAACGCGGCCAGATCAAGCCCGACCTGCCGCTGCTGTCCATCGGCCTGCGCCCCTCTGAAGACCTCCTGGAAGGAAGCGCCCAGCGATGACCCTGGCACCCGAGACCACCGACCTGAAGGTCGAACTGCAGCTGGAGAAAGACTGGTTCGTAGTCTGCGAACTCGACCAGCTGGTCCCCGGCCGCGGAGTGGCCGCGCTGCTGCCCGACGGCCGCCAGGCCGCCCTGTTCCGCGACCGCAACGGCGAGCTGTACGCCATCGACAACCGCGACCCCTTCGGCGGCGCGGCGGTCCTCTCCCGTGGCCTGACGGGCACCCACCAGGGCCGCCCTTTCGTCGCCTCGCCCCTGCTCAAGCAGCGGTTCGACCTGCTGTCGGGGCAGTGCCTGGACGACGAGTCGGTGCGGATCGCGACGTACGAGGTACGGGCGGCGTAGGCTCCCGCCTCGAGATTTCTTGACCGGTCGTTCTAGTTGGTTCTAGGCTGCGCCACATGGCCAGGACCAAGGAGTTCGATCCCGATGCCGCGCTGCAGTCGGCCCTGGAGCTGTTCTGGCGGCGCGGCTACGAGGCGACGTCGATGTCCGACCTGGTGGACCATCTCGGCATCGGCCGCGCCAGCATCTACGCGACCTTCGGCAGCAAGCACGAGCTGTATCTGAAGGCGCTGGAGCGCTACGACCGGGCCGGACTCCCGCCGATCGTGCGGGAGCTGTCCCAGCCGGGTCCGGCCCTGCCCGCCGTACGGGCACTCGTGCGGCGCTACGCCACCGAGGCGGCCGACGAGCAACTGCGCCTGAACGGCTGCCTGGTCACCAACACGGCGAGCGAACTCGCCCCGCACGACCCGGCGGCCGCCCGGCGCGTCGAGCGCAACTGGGACCATCTGGAGACCGTGCTGCACTCGGCCCTGGTCCGCGCGCAGGCCCAGGGCGAGCTGCCCGCCGGCCGCGATCCGCTCGCCCTCGCCCGCATGCTGCTGGTGCTGCTGCAGGGCCTGCGGGTGGTGGGCAAGGCGTCCGCCGATCCGGCCAGGGTCGGGGACGCGGCGGAGCAGGCGCTGGCCCTGCTCGACTGAGACTCCGGGAACGCCCCTCCACCCGAGGGGCGTTTTCCACGCCCGCATACTGAACCGATCGGTCAAGAAAAAAGGGGAGCTCATGACCACCACCGCTCACACCACCGGCGGACGCTTCGTGGACCGGACCGCGCTTGTCACCGGCGCGGGCTCCGGCATCGGAAGGGCGATCGCGCTCGCGTTCGCGGCGGAGGGCGCCCGGGTCGTCGTGGCAGGACGCCGGAGGGAACCGCTCGACGAGACGGTCCGCCTGATCGAGGACCGGGGCGGCAAGGCACTGGCGGTCACCGCCGACGTGTCCGCCGCCGCCGACAACCAGGCGCTGGTGGAGGCAGCCGTCGAAGCCTTCGGCTCGCTCGACGTGGCGGTCAACAACGCGGGCGTGTTCCGGGGCGGCGGTCCGCTCGCCGACCTGCCGGAGGCCGACTGGCACAGCCAGCTCGACATCAACGTCACCGGCACGTTCCTGGCCCTGGGGGCCCAGATCCGCCGGATGCGCACCCAGCCGTCCGGCGGCGCGATCGTGAACGTCGCCTCCACCTTCGGTGCCCACGCCCGCATCCCCGGGGCCGCCGCCTACGCCGCCTCCAAGGCCGCCGTCGCCGCACTCAGCAGGGGCGCCGCCCTGGACCACATCCGGGACGGCGTCCGCATCAACGTGGTCAGTCCCGGCGCGACCGACACCCCCATGTCCCTGCGCCCCGGCGAGACGGAGGCGGACCGCGCCGCACGGGTGCGGGCCGCCCTCCCCCTCGGCCGCCTCTCCGCGACGCAGGAGGTGGCCGCCGCCGTCCTGTACCTGGCCTCGGACGACGCGGCGTCGGTGGTGGGCACGGACCTGGTGGTGGACAGCGGCGCCACGGCCTGACCGGTGGGATCACTGGATCGGCCCGTCCGGAGGCGGGAGTTGGATGGTGAGTTCCCGGTCGACGGAGTCCACGCCGTCGACCGCTTCCAGGGCGGGGATGCGGTCCTCCGCGACGGTTCCGGAGAGCGTGCCGAGGATCGGCTGCTCGCCCGTGACCGAGAGACCGGCCCGCCGCAGGGCCTCGACGACCTCCGCGAACCGGTCGGGGTCGACCGCGAGGACGACCCCGACCGGAGCGGAGTGGGACGACTCCGTCACGGGGCCTGGACGAGGCCCGCGCCGACGTCCCTGCTCGGCTGCAGCAATGGGTAGGCACCGGCCTGCAGGGCGTTCCACAGCTCCTTCGCGGAGGCGTTGGGGTTCGCCTGGGCGAGCAGTGCCAGGACACCCGCCACATGCGGGGTGGCCATGCTGGTACCGCTCATCTCCTGCTGCCCGCCGCCGAGCTTGGCCGACCACACCTGCCAGCCGGGTGCGGCGATGTCGACCTCGCCACCCTGCCCGTTGATGGCGCCGTTGGAGAAGAACGGCGTCCGGATCGCCTTGTCCAGCGCGCCCACCGCGAGGATGGAGGGACAGTTGGCCGGCCGGCCAACTGGCCTGACATCCGTGGGCCGGTGGCTGTCGTTGCCCGCGGCGGCGACGATCACCGTCCCGCGTTCCAGCGCGCGCTGAGCCAGCTTCTCGAAGGTCTGTGGGAAGAGCTCACCCGGCTGGACCGGCGCGCCCAGCGACATGGAGATCACCTTCGCGCCGTGGGCCACTGCCCAGGCCATGCCCGCCAGGATCTGTCCGTCGGTGCCGGAGCCCTGGTTGTCGAGCACCTTCCCCGCGAGGATCCGGGCCTCACAGGCCACGCCGTACCGGGGTCCCTGCTGGGGATGGGCGGGTCCTGCGGCGGTGCCGATGCAGTGCGTGCCGTGGCCGTGGCCGTCCTTGACGGGCTCGCCGGGGACGAACGAGGCCGTCGCCTCGATGCGGCCGGAGAAGTCCGGATGGTCGGTGTCCACGCCGGTGTCCAGCACGGCGATCTTCACGTCGCGTCCGGTCAGCTGGGACAGGTGGGCCCGGATCGCCTGCAGGCCCCAGGTGCAGTTCTGCTCGTCCCAGGCCGGGCCCTGGGCGGCGGCCAGCTCGGCCCTGGAGTGGCGGCCGACGACGTCCTCGTCGCTGCGGTAGGCCGGGTAGAACTCGGTCGGCGCCTGCGTCGGAGTGGTGACCGGGAAGGCGTACACCTTGCGCTCCGGCTCCGCCGCGAGGATCGACGACTCCCTCTCCGCCGTGGTCACCAGCGCATGACGCTGCTCGGGCCGTACCTCGACGACGGCCGCGCCGAGTTCCTCGAAGTGCACCGAGACGTCGGGACGCTCGAGGAGTTCGGCGACGTTCTCGACCTCGGTTCCGCGGACACGTTCGACGGACGCGATGTCTGCGGAGGAACGCAGTGCGTTCAGCCCGCTCTCCTGGTTGCTCTGGTCGAGCAACACCACGTACCGGCCGGTGTACTCCGCTCCCTGGCCTTCGAATCGGGGGTGGGGCCGATCGGGGTGCTCGCCGAAGGCGCGCCTGTCCATGGGTCCGTTCGCCATTGAATTTCCCGCTTTCTGTGCGCTGTTCCCCCCGTTCGTGGACACACGTCGGGACACGGAGGGTCAGCGCCGGACAACGGGGGCGCGGATCGGTCGCGTGGATCGACGCGTACTGCCGTGACCTGCAAGGATCACCTTCGCCAGGCCGTCGGCATCGCCCCCCGGTACACCGTCGCATCGAGCACTCAGGCCCGCAACACGACGGCTCGCAGGACGTGCCCGGTCACCCCTTCAACGCGTCGTACGCCACCCCGGTGAGCCGCTCGGACGCGGCCCAAAGCCGCTCTCCCGCCGCGTCGTTGAGCGTCCACGGCGCCCGCCAGGACGGGGCGGGCGCCCCGCGCCACATCATGAACGACGGTCCGGTGAAGGAGTCCGGCCGTACATGCGGCGCCGTCGCCGCGTACAGGACGGGCAGCGCGCCGGCCTCCGCGGACTGCGCGAAGACCAGGTTGCCGAGCTCCATCACCCGCCCGACGAGCCTGCGCCCCTCCATGCGGGGGGCGGCGCCCTGCAGGTTGGTGGCCGCGTACCCGGGATGGGCCGCGGCCGCCACCACGTCCGCGCCGTGTGCCGCAAGCCGGCGCGCGAGCTCGTGAACGAAGAGCAGATTGGCGGTCTTGGACCGGGCGTACGCGATCCAACGCCGGTAGCGGCGCTCGCTGTTGAGGTCGTCGATGTCGATGTTGGCCACCGCGTGCATCTCACTGGAGACGCTCACGACGCGGGCGCCGGCAGTGGCGAGCAGCGTGGGCATCAGCAGCCCGGTGAGCGCGAAGTGCCCGAGGTGGTTGACCCCGAACTGCGTCTCGAACCCGTCCGCCGTGGTCCCGTACGGCAGCGCCATCACCCCGGCGTTGTTGACCAGCAGATCGAGATAGTCGTAGCGGTACGAGGCCGCGAACTCCCGTACGGAGCCCAGGTCCCCGAGATCCAGTCGCGCGAACTCCGCGATCGCGCCCGGCACTTCGGCCGCGATCCGGTCCGCCGCCGTATTTCCCCGCACCTCGCTCCGGCACGCGAGGATCACCCGCGCCCCCTTGCGCGCCAGTTCGCGCGCGACGACGTAGCCGAGCCCGCTGTTGGCCCCGGTGACGACGGCGATGCGCCCGCTCTGGTCGGGGACGGCCTTCTCGTTCCAGCCGGGCATGGGCGGGCTCCCTCCGGGTGCGGGTGCCTCCCAGCGTAGGAGAAGGGTCCGGGCATGTCGTCCGAGGGGTTCGCCGGCCATCCGGTTCAACTTTTTGCGCTGGCACTCATCCAATAGAATGCACATATTCACCCATTCGCCCGATGGAGGCGGATACGCCATGTTTGTTCACTTTCGTCGACGTACCCGGCGCGGCCTGGCCGCCCTCCTGTCCGCCACCCTCCTGTCCGCCGGCCTCCTCGGTCTCGCGGGCGCAGGAGCGGCATGGAGCGCGACGGCACCGAAGACGCATGGTCTGCGTACCTGCACCGTGAGCGACCTTCACGTCTCCATGGGACGTAAGGGGTTTGCGGCAGGCTCGGTGTTCTGGCCGATCCGGTTCACCAACACCAGTGGGACCAGCTGCGCGCTGCGCGGTTTCCCGGGCGTCAGCGACCTGGACAGGCATCACCGGCAGATCGGCCCGGCCGCGTCCCGCACCAATCAGCCCATCGCCACCGTCAGGGTCACCCCCGGCCACACCGTCTTCGCGGTCATCCGCACCACCAACGGTCCGATCGGCGGGCACTGCCTGCGCACCAGTACGTTTCTGAGGATCTTCCCTCCGGCCTCGCACACGGCCGTCGTCCTCCGGGCTTCCTGGAGGATCTGCTCCGGCATCTTCCAGGTCGGCCCGGTCAACACCCAGGGCACCTTCTGAGGCGGGTGATGAGCTCGAGCATGAGCACGAGAGAGCGGCACCCCCGCACAGGGTGCCGCTCTCTCCCGTGATCCGGAGCCGCCGCCCATCGGTAGTGAGGGTCGGGGACGGGCGGCGGCTCCGGGGCTCTGGTGGCCGTAGGGCCTACCGGTGGTCGCTGCCCGCCGACTGCGTGGCGGCGCGTCCCGCCTCCAGGCGGGCCACCGGGATCCGGAACGGCGAGCAGGAGACGTAGTCGAGACCCACCTCGTGGAAGAAGTGGACCGACTCCGGGTCACCGCCGTGCTCGCCGCACACGCCGAGCTTCAGGTCGGGACGGGTCTCTCGGCCCGCCTTCACGGCGGCGCTGACCAGCGAGCCCACGCCGTCCTTGTCGATCGTCTCGAAGGGCGACACCCCGAAGATGCCCTTCTCCAGGTAGGCGGTGAAGAACGAGGCCTCCACGTCGTCCCGGGAGAAGCCCCACACCGTCTGGGTGAGGTCGTTGGTGCCGAAGGAGAAGAACTCCGCCGCCTCCGCGATCTGACCGGCCGTGAGGGCCGCACGCGGGAGCTCGATCATCGTGCCGATGGCCAGCTTGAGCTGGGTGCCGGTCGCCGCCTCGACCTCCGCGATGACCTGGTCGGCCTCCTCGCGGACGATCTCCAGCTCCTGGACCGTGCCGACGAGCGGGATCATGATCTCCGCGCGCGGGTCGCCCTTGGCGTTCTTGCGCTCGGCCGCGGCCTCGGCGATCGCCCGTACCTGCATGGTGAACAGACCGGGGATGACCAGGCCGAGGCGTACGCCGCGCAGGCCCAGCATCGGGTTCTGCTCGTGCAGGCGGTGGACCGCCTGCAACAGCCGCAGCTCGTTCTCGTGCGGGTCCTTGCGGGACTCGGCGAGGGCGACCCGGACCGACAGCTCGGTGATGTCCGGCAGGAACTCGTGCAGCGGCGGGTCCAGGAGGCGGACCGTGACCGGCAGGCCGTCCATCGCGGAGAACAGCTCGACGAAGTCCTGCTTCTGCAGCGGCAGCAGCTCCTTCAGGGACTCCTCGCGCTCTGCGTCGGTGTCGGCCAGGATCAGCTTCTCCACCAGCTCACGCCGGTCGCCGAGGAACATGTGCTCCGTACGGCACAGACCGATGCCCTGTGCGCCGAAGCGACGGGCGCGCAGCGCGTCCTCGGCGTTGTCCGCGTTGGCGCGCACCCGCAGCCGGCGCTTGCGGTCGGCGAACGCCATGATCCGGTGCACGGCCTCGACGAGTTCGTCGGCGTCGTTGGCGCCGGCGTGCATCCGGCCCTCGAAGTACTCGACGACCGGGGAGGGCACCACCGGGACCTCGCCCAGGTAGACCTTGCCGCTGGAGCCGTCGATGGAGATGAGGTCGCCCTCCTCCACGACATGCCCGCCGGGCACGGTCATCCGCCGCCGCTTGGTGTCGACCTCCAGCTCCTCGGCACCGCAGACACAGGTCTTGCCCATGCCGCGCGCGACGACGGCCGCGTGGGAGGTCTTGCCGCCGCGCGAGGTCAGGATGCCCTCGGCCGCGATCATGCCGTCGAGGTCGTCGGGGTTGGTCTCCCGGCGGACCAGGATGACCTTCTCGCCGGAACGCGACCACTTCACCGCGGTGTACGAGTCGAAGACGGCCTTGCCGACCGCCGCACCCGGGGAGGCCGCGATGCCCCGGCCGACCTGCTCGACCTTCGCCTCCTCGTCGAACTTCGGGAACATCAGCTGGGCGAGCTGGGCGCCGTTGACGCGCTGCAGGGCCTCGGTCTCGTCGATGAGCCCCTGGTCCACGAGCTGCGTCGCGATACGGAAGGCCGCACCCGCCGTGCGCTTGCCGACGCGGGTCTGCAGCATCCACAGCTGGCCGCGCTCGATGGTGAACTCGATGTCGCAGAGATCCTTGTAGTGGTTCTCCAGGGTCTCCATGATCTGCATCAGCTGGTCGTACGACTTCTTGTCGATCTGCTCCAGCTCCGCGAGCGGCACGGTGTTGCGGATGCCCGCGACCACGTCCTCGCCCTGCGCGTTCTGCAGGTAGTCGCCGTAGACGCCCTGGTGGCCGGAGGCGGGGTCGCGGGTGAAGGCGACACCGGTGCCGGAGTCCGGGCCGAGGTTGCCGAAGACCATCGAACAGACGTTGACGGCCGTGCCGAGGTCGTGCGGGATGCGCTCCTGACGGCGGTAGAGCTTGGCGCGGTCGCCGTTCCAGGAGTCGAAGACCGCCTTGATGGCGAGGTCCATCTGCTCGCGCGGGTCCTGCGGGAAGTCCCGCCCGGCCTCGGTCTTGACGATCTTCTTGAACTTGGTGACCAGCTTCTTGAGGTCGGCCGCCTCCAGTTCGGTGTCGACGGTGACCTTCTTGGCCGCCTTCGCCGCCTCCAGCGCCTCCTCGAAGAGGTCGCCCTCGACGCCGAGGACCGTCTTGCCGAACATCTGGATGAGGCGCCGGTAGGAGTCCCAGGCGAACCGCTCGTCGCCGGCCTGCTCGGCGAGGCCCTTCACGGACTTGTCGGAGAGCCCGATGTTGAGGACCGTGTCCATCATTCCGGGCATCGAGAACTTCGCGCCGGAACGGACCGAGACGAGCAGGGGGTTGTCGGCCTGGCCGAGCTTCTTGCCCATCTTCTCTTCCAGGGCCACGAGGTGTGCACTCACCTCGTCACGCAGTGCCGCCGGCTCCTCCCCACTGTCGAGGTAGACCTTGCAGGCTTCGGTCGTGATGGTGAAGCCAGGAGGAACGGGGAGTCCCAGGTTGGTCATCTCGGCGAGGTTCGCGCCCTTGCCACCCAGGAGGTCCTTGAGGTCCTTGTTTCCCTCGGTGAAGTCGTAAACGAACTTCGCTACGTGGGGTTCTTTGTTTTCCGACACGGTCTCGACTCCCTCGAGGACGCGGTGGCTGCCCTGACGGCGAGGAACATACCCAGATCAAAGGCGTCTGGGTACGTCTACTCGCGTGTCATGCGCCCGTAACCAGTCGTCCGCCAGCGGATCGAAAGTCAAAGCTTGGCAAGCGGTGACGGGCAGGTGTTTTCACTTCTTGAACGCATGACCGCCCATGAGCACGGCATTCCGCTCAGGTGAGCGGACAACCTGCACGTCTGATTTCGATCGATGAACGATCAAGGGGTGGCACCGAGTGCCACCCCTTGGAGAAGTGCAGTCGCCCAAGATCCGCTCATCTGAGCGTAACCCTTATCAAGGGTGGCAAGAATCACGCTCCCACAGAGCGCCGGATTTCACCATGCGGACGCGTTCCGGGACGGAAACCGGGACAGAACGTGGACGTCACACGCCCATCGCCAGCAGCCGTTCCTCCGCCCGCTCCGGCGCATACAGGTACTCCACGACCAGCGCACCGGCCCCCACCAGCCCGGCCCGCTCACCGAGCCGCGAGGTGACGACGTCCAGGTGGGCCGTGGAGCGCGGCAGCGCCCGCTGGTACAGCAGCTCCCGTACGCCGGTGAGGAATGCAGTTCCGGCCAGATCTCCCGCGATCATCAAAACCCCGGGGTTGAGCAGCGTGACGACGGTCGCCAGCACGTCCCCGACCTGCCGCCCCGCCTCCCGTGCGAGCCCGACCGCCTCCGGGTGCCCGGCCGCCAGCAGATCCCGCACATCCGAGCCGGACGCCGCCGACACCCCGCCCTCCGCGAGCCGCCGCGCCACGGCGCCACCACTCGCGACGGCGGCCAGACAGCCGTACGACCCGCACCGGCACAGCGCCTCCGCGCCCACCCGGATGTGCCCGATGTCGCCGGCGCCCCCGTCGATGCCGCGGTAGATCGAGCCGTCGACCACGACCCCGGCGCCGATGCCGGTCGACACCTTGACCAGCACGAACGCCGAGCAGTGGGGGTGTCCTGTGCGCTGTTCGCCGTACGCCATGAGGTTCGCGTCGTTGTCCACCAGCACCGGCACGGGCCCTGCGCCCGTGTGCTCGGTGAAGGATCTGGCGAGGCGGCCCCTTATGTCGTAGCCGTCCCAGCCCGGCATCATCGGCGGCTGCACGACCCGCCCGGTCTCGCTGTCGACGGGCCCCGGCACCGCGAGTCCGATGCCGCAGACCGACTGCGCCCGCAGCCCGGCCTTCTCCAGCAACTCGGCGAACCAGCGGCCGAGTTCACCGAGTACGGCGTCCGGGCCGTCCTCGATGACGAGGGTGCCGGAGTGCTCGGCGAGGATCTCGCCGGTCAGGGTGAGGACGGCGGCGCGGGCGTGGCGGGTGTCGAGGTCGGCGGCGAGGACCACGGCGTGCTCGTCGTCGAACTCCAGGGTGATGGAGGGGCGGCCGCCGAGGGGCGAGTCGACGGGGCCGCCGGCGCCCTCGCGCAGCCAGCCCGCGCGGAAGAGCCGGTCGAGGCGCTGGCCGACGGTGGCGCGGGACAGTCCGGTGGCCTGCTGGAGTGCGCCGCGTGTGGTCGCACGCCCGCTTCGCACCAGTTCGAGCAGTTCTCCGGCGCTGGCCTGGCTCCGTCCGGTCATGCACACCCCCTTGTGTTTCTCAAGCTTGCATTACATCCTTGGTTTTGCGTGTTAAATAGACGTAACTCTACGGTAGCCACGACCGAACCGGTCGAGCGCACGTCTTTCGGGGAGCCCCGAGTGGATCGCACTGCCCAACTCACCAGCCGTGCCGCACAGCACCCCATTGCATACGATCCACCCGCCGCGCCGGGTTCGCTGCACGTCAGGGCGGCCCGGGTGCTGGCGGACAACTGGACGGGAGCGTCCACGGTCCCCTCGCGCAGCCTGTATCCCCACCAGTGGTCCTGGGACTCGGCCTTCATCGCGATCGGCCTCAGGCACCTGTCGCCGTTACGGGCCCAGACGGAGCTGGAGACGCTGCTGGCCGCCCAGTGGGAGGACGGGCGCATCCCGCACATCGTCTTCAACCCCTCCGTACCCCTCGACGCGTACTTCCCGAGCCCCGACTTCTGGCGCTCCTCGACCGCGGGGCGCGCTGCGGGCGCCCCGCGCACCGTACAGACCTCCGGCATCGTGCAGCCACCGGTGCACGCGCTGGCGGCCTGGCTGGTGCACTGCGCCGACCCGGGGCTGTCCCGTGCACGCGGCTTCCTCACCCGGATGTATCCCCGGCTGGCCGCCTGGCACCGCTATCTGCTGCACCGGCGGGACCTGGGCGGCGGCGGCCTGGCGTCCGTCGTGCACCCCTGGGAACAGGGCATGGACAACAGCCCCTGCTGGGACGCCCCCCTCGCCCGCATCACGCCCGCCCCGGCCCGCTCCTTCCGCCGCGCCGACCTCGACCACGGGGCCGCCGAGGACCGGCCGACGGATCTGGACTACGGGCGGTACGTACGGCTGGCGACGGACTACCGGGATCGCGGTTACGCCGACGGGGGTGCCGAGTTCGCGGTCGAGGACCCGTCCTTCAACGCCCTGCTCATCGCCTCCGAGCACGCCCTGGCCCGGATCGCGCACGAGCTGGGCGCGCCGGGCACGGCCCGCCACGCGCGCGCGGAGCGGCTGACGAGCGCGCTGCTCGAGAGGCTCTGGGACCCGGCGGAGGGGATGTTCTTCTGCCGGGACGTGCGCGGCGGGCAGCTGATCCGGGAGCGGAGCGTCTCGGGCCTCGTACCGCTCCTGCTGCCCACGCTCCCGCGCGAGACGGCCGCGGTACTCGTCCGCACGGCCTGCGGCCCGCACTTCGGCCTCGGCGGCGCGACCCGTCTGGCCCCCTCCTACGACCTCCTCGGCGAGGCCTTCGACCCGCACCGCTACTGGCGGGGTCCGGCCTGGTTCAACACCAGCTGGCTGCTGGAGCGCGGGCTGCGCACACACGGCGAGCAGTCGCGGGCCGACGCGCTGCGGGAGGCCGTCCTGGACATCGCCGGCACCTCCGGGTTCGCCGAGTACGTGGACCCGTTCACCGGCGAGGCGTGCGGCGCGAAGGGGTTCGGCTGGACCGCCGCGCTTGCGCTGGATCTGCTCCATGAGCGCCCCGGACACGGCGTGTCCGGCACGGGCATCGGCACGTTCGACACAAGTGACGTCGGCAGCAGGGATGCCGACCGAAGCGACCCCGGCAGCAGCGGCTTCGGCAGAAGTGGCTGCGCCGGAAGTGACTTCGCCAGCAGCGACGAGGGAGTCAGGGGAGGCGACCGGGCATGACGGACCGGCATCATCTGCTCGTGCACGGCGGGACGTTCGCGGCCGTCGGCGACGGCGGGGACATCAGCGGCGTGCGGGGGTCGGGCTCGCCCGACGGGTTGTTCGTGCGCGACGCCCGGCATCTCAGCCGCTGGCAGCTGACGGTCGACGGCGCGGTGCCGGAGTCGCTGACACCGGTCGCGGACGGCGACACGGCACGCTGTGTCCTGGTCCCGCGCGGCGGGCGCCAGGAGCCGCCCGCGTACACGATCTTCCGCGAACAGGCCGTCGGCGACAGCGCGTTCGTCGAGTCCCTGCGGGTGACCAGCAACCGCCCGGTGCCGACCACGATCCGCCTCGCGGTCACCGCGGACGCCGACTTCACCGACCAGTTCGAGCTGCGCTCCGACCACCGCACCTACACCAAGATCGGCGCCACCCGCTCCCGCCAGATCCTCGACGACGGCGTGGAGTTCAGCTACCAGCGCGGTGAATGGCGTTCCTGTACGACGGTGACGGCCGAGCCCGCCCCGGACGGCGTCGAGGAGACGGGCACGGGCGCCCGGCGCCTGGTCTGGACACTGGAACTTCAGCCGCACGGCACCGCGGAACTGGCGCTGCGCGTGGCCGCCCGCCCGCACGGAACGGTGCCGGGCCCCCGCACCCCCGACTCGCCCGCCGCCGCCAACGCCCGACTCCTCGCACTGGAGGGCGAGTTCGCGGAGGGCGTGCCCTTCCCGACCGGCTGGCCCGAGCTGGCGGCGGCCTGCGCACGCGGTCTCGCGGACCTGGCCTCGCTGCAGGTCACCGCGACCGGCCCGGACGGCGAGGAACTGCGCGTACCGGCGGCCGGCGCCCCCTGGTTCCTGACCCTGCTGGGCCGCGACGCCCTGCTCACCTCCCTCTTCGCCCTCCCCTACCGCCCGCAGCTCGCCGCCGCCACGCTGCCCGCCCTGGCCGCCACCCAGGCGACCGAGACCGGCCTGAACTCGGTGTCCCAGCCCGGCAAGATCGTGCACGAGGTGCGGCACGGGGAGCTGGCGCACTTCGGACAGGTGCCGTACGGGCGTTACTACGGCTCCGTGGACGCCACCCCGCTGTTCCTGGTGCTGCTCGGTGCGTACGTCGAGCAGACCGGGGACCTGGCACTCGCGCGCCGGTTGGAGCCCCACGCGCGTGCGGCGATCGGCTGGATGCTGGATCACGGCGGGCTCACCTCCCGTGGCTACCTCGTCTACCGCGCCGACCAGGGCGGCCTGGCCAACCAGAACTGGAAGGACTCCCCCGGCGCGATCTGCTCCGCCGACGGGACCCGGGCGAGCGGGGCCGTGATGGCGGCCGGGGCCCAGGGATACGCCTACGACGCGCTGCGCCGTACGGCCTGGGTCGCGCGCACGGTCTGGGAGGACGAGGTGTACGCGGCGCTGCTCGAACAGGCGGCCGGTGATCTGCGGGACCGTTTCCAGCGGGACTTCTGGATGCCGGACCGGTCCTTCCCGGCGCTGGCTCTGGACGGCGAGGGCAACCAGGTGGACGCGCTCGCCTCGGACGCCGGGCATCTGCTGTGGTCGGGACTGCTGGACAAGGAGTACGGGGAGCTGGTGGGCCGGAGGTTGCTGGAGCCCGACTTCTTCTCCGGGTGGGGTGTGCGGACGCTGGCCGCGGGCCAGGCGGCGTATCACCCGCTGTCGTACCACCGGGGTTCGGTGTGGCCGCACGACAACGCGCTGATCGCGTTGGGGCTGGCGCGGTACGGGCTGCATGACGAGGCTCGGGCGGTGGCGCATGGGCTGGTGGATGCGGCGACGGCGGCCGGGCATCGGCTGCCGGAGGTCATCGCGGGGTATGGGCGGGACACCCATGCCGAGCCCGTTCCTTATCCGCATGCCTGCGTGCGGGAGTCTCGGTCTGCGGCGGCGCCGCTCGCGCTGCTCACTGCCGTGGGGGGCGCGTAAGAGCTCGGTCCCGTCGGTTGTGCGGCGGGTGCGGGGTCGTTGTGGCTTGCCGCGCCCACGCGGCGGAGCCGCAAACCGACACAGCCCCGCGCCCCTCAAAAACAGATCCGCGCACCTCGTAGAAGCAGATCCGCCCCCTCAAAGGGCATGGCCGCGGCATTGACCAGGCGTTTGCCCGGTGTTTGCCTCGTCCCCCTGAACAGGCGGACGAGGCAGCCCGTACGGAAGGGCGGCGGGCCAAGCGGGTCCTGAAAACCGATCCGCGTTGCCTCCCCAGCGTGGCCCGCCTCCTTGTCACGGGCCACGCACGGAAGGACCCTCGGGTGCAGCCGGACACCATCGAGAACGTCACAGCGGGCACATCACCCGAGGCCGAGCCGGAAACGTCGCAGCAGACGGCGCCCGGCCGCGTCACCCTTCATATGCGTCTCGCCGACTGGCGGACCGCGCACCCCATAGCCGTACGCAACACCGGGTGGACCATCACCGCCCTGGCCGCCGTCCTCGTGCTCGGCGCCCTGCTCATGCCGGACACACTCGGCGCCCTGCACGCCAACTGGTTCATCCGCATACCGGTGGAAGCCATCATCGGCGCCGCCGTGGCGCTCGCACTGCCACGTCGGCCGCGGCTCGTCGTAGCGGTGCTGTCGGGGGCGGCCCTCGGGGTGATGACCATTGTGAACCTGCTGAACATGGGGTTCTGGGAGTACCTGGGCCGGCCCTTCAACGTCATCCTCGACTGGTCGTTGCTTCCCGACGCGCAGTCGTACATCAAGGACTCGATGGGCGGGGCGGTGGCGATCGAGGCGGCCGTCGGTGCCGTCGTCCTCGTTCTCCTCGCGCTGACCCTCATGGCGCTCGCGATGGTCCGGCTCAGCAATCTGCTGGCGCGGAACAAGCAAGTGGCGACGAGGGCGACGCTGGTCGCCACGACCGTCTGGGTGCTGTGCTCCGCGCTGAGCCTGCAGATCATGGGCGTGCCGATCGCCTCCGACCGCATGGCCGGCGGGGTGAAGTCCCAGGCGAGGCTGGTGCGGGCCACCCTGCGGGACGAGGCGGCGTTCCAGAAGATCGCCAGGGTCGACGCGTTCGGCGACACACCGCCCAGCCAGCTGGTGCCGGACCTGCGCGGCAAGGACATGGTCTTCACCTTCATCGAGAGCTACGGCCGCAGCGCGATCGAGGACCCGGTCGAGGCCCCCGGCGTCGACGCGACGCTCGACGCGCGCACCCAGGCGCTCGCCAAGGCCGGCTTCCACGCGAAGAGCGGCTGGCTGACGTCGGCGACGTACGGCGGCAGCAGCTGGCTCGGTCACTCCACCACCATGTCGGGCCTGTGGATCAGCAACCAGCAGCGGTACCGCACCCTCATGGCGAGCGACCACATGAGCCTCACCGAGGCGTTCAAGAAGACGGGTGACTGGGACACGGTCGGCATCATGCCGGGCGTCCAGCAGAGCTGGCCGGAGTCGAAGTTCTACGGCCTCGACTCCTACCGCAACTCCGCCCATCTGGGCTACAAGGGCCCGAAGTTCAGCTGGTCGACGATGCCGGACCAGTACACACTCCAGCAGTTCCAGAACCTGGAGCACAGCAAGAAGCGCAGCAAACCCCTCATGTCGCTGATCATCCTGACGTCCAGTCACCAGCCGTGGGCCCCGATCCCCAGGATGGTCCCCTGGAACGACCTCGGTGACGGCTCGATCTTCAACGGCATCCATGCAGCGGGCAAGAACCCCTCGGACATCATCACCAGCTCGCCCAAGTCCCAGGCGGAGTACGGCAAGTCGGTCCAGTACTCGGTGACCGCCCTCACCCAGTGGCTGGAGCGCTACGGCAACGACAACACCGTTCTCGTCTTCCTCGGCGACCACCAGCCCATCGCCCGCGTCAGCGGCAACCACGCCAGCCGTGACGTGCCGATCTCGATCGTCGCCAAGGACCCCAAGGTCCTCGACAAGATCGACAGCTGGGGCTGGACGGACGGCCTGCGCCCGGCGCACGACGCCCCGGTCTGGAAGATGAGCGCGTTCCGCGACAGGTTCCTGACGGCATACGGCTCCACCCCGCACCCGAAGAAGAACTGAACCGAGGAAGCAGGCGGGGCTCAGCCGCCGGAGGTGTCCAGCTCCGCGTCCTCGCCGATCCCCGCGCAGTCGTACGGGTCCTTCAGCCAGCCGTCCGGCAGGACCACCCGGTTGTTGCCGGACGTGCGGCCTCGGGGGCCGTCGGCGCCGGCGGGCCAGGGCTGGTCGAGGTCCAACTCGTCCAGCCCTGACCGGAGTTCGGCCAGGGAGGAAGTGATCGCGAGGCGCTTGCGCATCTCGCTGCCGACCGCGAAGCCCTTCAGATACCAGGCGACGTGTTTGCGGAAGTCGACGACGCCCTTGGACTCGTCGCCGATCCACTCGCCGAGGAGGGTGGCATGGCGGACCATGATGTCGGCGACCTCGCGGAGGACCGGGCGCGCACCGCATCCATCAGTGCCTCCGGCACGGGCTTCGGTACGGCCCTCGAACGCCGCCACCAGGTCCGCGAAAAGCCACGGCCGGCCCAGGCAGCCGCGGCCCACGACCACCCCGTCGCAGCCCGTCTCCCGCACCATCCGCAGCGCGTCCCGGGCCGACCAGATGTCGCCGTTGCCGAGGACGGGGATCTCCGGCACATGCTCCTTGAGGCGAGCGATCGCGTCCCAGTCCGCCGTGCCGCCGTAGTGCTGGGCGGCGGTGCGGCCGTGCAGGGCGATGGCCGTCACGCCCTCCTCCACGGCGATCCGGCCGGCGTCGAGGAAGGTGATGTGGTCGTCGTCGATGCCCTTGCGCATCTTCATGGTGACCGGGAGGTCGCCCGCGCCGGACACCGCCTCGCGCAGGATGGCGCGCAGCAGGTTGCGCTTGTAGGGCAGGGCCGAGCCGCCGCCCTTGCGCGTCACCTTCGGGACCGGGCAGCCGAAGTTCAGGTCGATGTGGTCGGCGAGGTCCTCCTCCGCGATCATGCGGACGGCCTTGCCGACCGTGGCCGGGTCGACGCCGTAGAGCTGGATCGAGCGCGGCTTCTCCGTCGCGTCGAACTGGATCAGCTGCATGGTCTTCTCGTTGCGCTCGACCAGCGCCCGGGTCGTGATCATCTCGCTCACGAACAGGCCCTTGCCGCCGCTGAACTCTCTGCACAGGGTGCGGAAGGGTGCGTTGGTGATCCCGGCCATCGGGGCCAGGACGACGGGCGGCTCGACGGTGTGCGGGCCGATCTGCAGCGGGGACACGGGCGTGGGCATTGACCCATTGTCGCGCATCGACAGTGGGCACATGGCAGCCGTCAGAGTGATCATGTAACAGCCATTAGTTAGCAGCACTATTAGTTAGACACGCTATCGATGTGAGCGTCGAGTGACACGCATGCCCGAGCTCAGCCACCGCCGACGCTTCCTGGTCCTCGCGATCTGCTGTATGAGCCTGCTGATCGTGAGCCTCGACGTCACCGCTCTGAACGTCGCCCTGCCCTCGATGCAGCGCGAGCTGCACGCGAGCACCGCCGGACTGCAGTGGACCATCGACGCGTACACACTGGTCCTGGCCTCGCTGCTGATGCTCTCCGGCTCCACGGCCGACCGCATCGGCCGCAAGCGGGTCTTCATGGCGGGCCTGATCATCTTCACCGCCGGCTCGCTGCTGTGCTCCCTCGCCCCGAACCTCGACTCGCTCATCGCCTTCCGCATGATCCAGGCGGTCGGCGGCTCGATGCTCAACCCGGTCGCCATGTCGATCATCACCAACACCTTCACGGACCCGGCCGAGCGCGCCCGTGCGATCGGCGTCTGGGGAGGCGTCGTCGGTATCTCCATGGCCGCGGGCCCGCTGGCCGGTGGGCTGCTGGTGGAGTCGGTCGGCTGGCGCTCGATCTTCTGGGTCAACCTGCCGGTGGGACTCGCGGCGCTGCTGCTCACGCTCCGCTACGTCCCCGACTCCCGCGCTCCCAAGGCCCGCCGCCCCGACCCCGTCGGCCAGCTCCTGGTGATCGCCCTGTTCGGCTCCCTGACATACGCGATCATCGAGGCCCCGAACTCGGGCGCGTCCTTCGTGCTGCCCTTCGTCGCGGTCGCGCTGGCCGCACTGGCGGGCCTGCTCTGGTACGAGCCCCGTCGCGACGAACCGCTGATCGACCTGCGGTTCTTCCGGTCGGTGCCGTTCAGCGGGGCGACGGTGATCGCGATCAGCGCGTTCGCCGCGCTCGGCGGGTTCCTGTTCCTGTCGACGCTGTATCTGCAGAACGTGCGCGGCTACGACGCCCTGCACGCGGGGCTGTGGATGCTGCCGATGGCGGTGCCGACGCTCCTGTGCGCGCCGCTGTCCGGGCGGCTGGTGGGGAGCAGGGGGCCGCGGCTGTCGCTGCTTGTCGCCGGCGTGGCGATCACGGCGAGTGCGGTGCTGTTCGCCGGGTTCGAGGCCGAGACGTCGAACGTGACGTTGTTCGTCGCGTACCTGTTGTTCGGCATCGGGTTCGGGTTCGTGAACGCGCCGATCACCAATACGGCGGTTTCCGGGATGCCGCGCAGTCAGGCCGGCGTGGCCGCCGCCGTCGCCTCCACCAGCCGGCAGCTCGGGCAGACGCTGGGGGTCGCGGTGGTGGGGGCGGTGCTGGCCTCCGGGGTCGGCTCGTCCTCGTACAGGGACGTGTTCGTCTCGGCATCCGTGCCAGGGTGGTGGATTCTCACGGGGTGTGGGGTCGCGGTGCTCGGTCTTGGGGCGCTGAGCAGTGGGCGGTGGGCTCGGCGGAGTGCTGAGCGGACTGCTGCGCAGCTTGACTCGGTGGAGGTGCGCCAAGCCGCGGGGGTCAGTGCGTAGTTCGGCGGGTGCGGGTTTGTGGGGGCTGATCGCTCCCCCACTCTCGGCTTCGCTCGAGCGGGGGACCCCCATCGCGGCGGAGCCGCAAATCGACACAGCCCCGCGCCCCTTCAAGGCCGCTCCACCCACGCCGGTTGAGCAGCACCCTTCCTGAGGGCCATCTCATGGAGCCTCTCCAGCCGCACCCTCGACTCCTCGTCCGCCGGGACATACGTCACCATCCGCGAGCCCAGCTCCGGGCCCAGCCACAGTTCGGACTGGTCCACGACCACTCGGCCCACCAGGCGGTTGAGGAACTCCTTGCGCTTGCTGTGGGCGACCACCACCTCGTGGCGCTCCCAGGCCTCGCAGAACTCCGGGTATTCGCGCAGGCGCTTGAGGAGCATCTTCCAGGCGGGTTCGGTGAGATGGCCGGCCATGGAGGCGCGGAGGCGGGCCGCCATCAGGCGACGGGTGTCCTCCAGGTGCACGATCGAGTTGCGCCAGTCCTCGTTCGTGTAGGACAGCAGGACGCAGTTGCGGTCCTCGGGCGGTACCGCCTCCAGGTCGCACAGCAGCAGGCCGAGGGTGCGGTTGTGGGCGAGGATGTCGTACCGGCTGTTCTGGATGCTGGCGGGGTACGGCTCCAGTTGCTCCAGCATGGCCCGCAGGGCGGGCGTCACCGACGGGCACAGCAGGGCCGGGGTCGGGTCCACCGCGCCGGACAGCTGGAACAGGTGGGCGCGCTCGGTGGCGTCGAGCATCAGGGTGCGGGCGAGAGCGTCGAGGACCTGGACGGAGACCTGGATGTCACGGCCCTGTTCGAGCCAGGTGTACCAGGTGACACCGACCGCGGAGAGCTGGGCGACCTCCTCACGGCGCAGGCCGGGCGTGCGGCGCCGGCGGCCGCGCGGGAGCCCCACCTCCTCCGGGGTGATGCGCTCGCGGCGACTGCGCAGGAAGGCCGCCAGCTCATGGCGCCGTACCTCGGCTCCCGTGCCGTGCGAGCGCGGGGCCGCCGTCTCCTGGGTCGTCACCTGAGTCATCGTCGCCATGCCTCCAGCCTGCACCCCTGCGGACACTGTTTCCAGGTGGTTCTTCTACCAGGATAAGGAGACTCTGGTACCAGCCTGGGATGAGGAGCACGCTCAGAAGCGTGACCGAAACCATCGCTACACGCACCGTCCGACCGCCGACCGCGCCACCCTCGCTCGGCGGCCTCGGACTCTTCACCGTGCTGCTGGCAGCGGCACTTCCGCTCATCGACTTCTTCATCGTCAACGTCGCCCTGCCGACCATCGGCAGGGATCTGCACGCGAGCGAGGCCGTTCTCGAACTCGTCGTCGCGGGGTACGGGCTCGCGTACGCCGTCCTGCTCGTCCTCGGCGGGCGGCTGGGGGATCTGTTCGGGCGGCGGCGGTTCTTCCTCGGTGGTGTGGCGGCCTTCGGGCTGACCTCGCTGGCCTGCGGACTCGCGCCCAACGCCTGGGCCCTGGTCGCGGCGCGGGTCGCGCAGGGCGCGGCGTCCGCCGCGATGCTGCCGCAGGTCCTCGCCACCATCCAGGCGGCGACCTCGGGACAGCGACGCGCGAAGGCCATGGGCCTGTACGGCGCCACGGCCGGACTGTCCATGGTGGCCGGGCAGATCCTCGGCGGGATCCTGGTCGCGGCAGACATCGCGGGCACCGGTTGGCGCTCGGTGTTCCTGGTGAACGTGCCCGTGGTGATCGCAGGCCTGGTCCTCGCGGCCCGTGCCGTCCCGGAGACCCGCTCCCAGAACCCGGAGCCGGTCGACGGTCCCGGCACCGTCCTGCTCGCCGCCTCCCTGCTCGCGCTGCTGGCCCCGCTCACCGAGGGCCGTTCGGCGGGCTGGCCGCTGTGGACATGGCTGTCGCTGGCGGCGTTCCCGTTCGTCGCGGCCACGTTCTACGCGGTGGAGCGCCGGGCGGACCGCCGGGGCCGTACGCCGCTGGTCCCGCCCAGCCTCTTCGCGCTCACCTCACTTCGCCGCGGACTGGTGATGATCGTGCCGTTCGGCGTCGGCTTCAGCGGCTTCATGTTCGTCGTCGCGGTGGCGCTGCAGCGGGGCGCGGGGCTCGGGCCGGTCCCGGCGGGGCTGGCGCTGGCACCGATGGCCGTCGTCTTCTTCTTCGTCTCGCTCGCCGGGCCGCGGCTGGTCGCGCGGTACGGCACCCGGGTGGTGACCGCCGGTGCGCTGGTCCAGGGGGCGGGCGTGGGCCTGATGGCGCTGGCAGCCTGGCGGTCCTGGCCGGACCTCGGCCTCGTCGAACTGCTCCCCGGAGCGGCTCTCGCCGGTGCCGGTCAGGCGCTCCAACTCCCCATCCTCTTCCGGGTCGTACTGTCCGAGGTGGAACCCGCGAGGGCCGGTGTCGGCAGCGGCGTGATGATGACGACCCAGCAGTCCTCCCTGGCCCTCGGGGTGGCGGCCCTCGGCACCCTCTTCCTGTCCCTGGTCCCGGGGCTCGGCATGCGGGACGCCCTGGTCACCACACTCCTGACCCAGTTGGGCTGCGTGGCCCTGACCGGCCTGCTCAGCCTGCGCCTGCCGCGCACCATCGGCTGACGCCCGCGCGATCCTGTGTGGAATCGGCCACGGCTTGGTCAACTCGCCGTGCGGAAGTCCCTGTTGATGTTGGTCTTGCTGCACACTCCTGTGCCGGAGGCGAGACATCATGCTGGAGATCAACACGAGCAAGGTGAGCCGCTGGGACCAGCACGGGCGCGAGCACGTCGTCCGAGTGCAGCGCAAGGGCGCGCAGCGCATGATCAGATGTGACACATGCGGCTGGCGCAAGAGTGCGCAGTTCCTGCCCTGGCTGAAGGCGGAGGAGCATCTCGCGGAGGAGCACCAGGCAACGGTGGATCCGTCGGGGGCGTCGGACGCGTAGGGCTCCCGGGAGCGAGCGGCCCGATGACTTTCCGCCGTCCCGGGAGTCGTACTCAGGACGACCGCCCACACCGGAAGGCCGACCGATGAGCACTCTGTACGACACCCTGCAACGGCACGTCGACGACGGCTCCGTGCCCGGCGCCGTAGCGCTGGTGGCCCGCGGCGACGACGTCGAGGTGGTGACCGTCGGCTCGGTGGACACCGAAGGCACCGCCCCGATGGCCCGGGACTCCCTCTTCCGTATCGCCTCCATCACCAAGCCGATCACGGCGGCGGCGGTGCTGATGCTGGTGGAGGACGGGGTGCTCGGCCTTGACTCACCGGTGGAGGAGTGGCTGCCGGAACTGGCGAAGCCGCTCGTGGTCCGCACCCCTGACGCCGCCGTCGAGGACGTGGTCCCGGCGGCCCGCCCGATCACCGTCGAGGACCTGCTCAGCTCCCGCACCGGCTGGGGCTTCCCCGCCGACTTCTCACTCCCCGCGGTGCAGTCCCTCTTCACGGTGCAGAAGGACGGCCGAAGCCTCCAGGGCTGGCCGGACCAGGACACCTGGCTGCGTCTCCTCGCCCAGGTGCCGATGCTCCACCAGCCGGGCGAGGCCTGGCTGTACGGCACCTCGTCCGATCTGCAGGGCATCCTGGTCGCCCGGGCGTCGGGCCGTACGTTCCCCGAGTTCCTCGCTGAACGGATCTTCGAACCGCTGGGCATGCCGGACACGGCTTTCGAGGTCCCGCCGTCGAAACGGCACCGCTTCACCTCGTCCTACGCCCCGGCCGAGGACGGCACGCTCCGCCTGACGGACACCCCGGACGGCGGCTGGAGCCGCGTCCCGCGCTTCCACTCCGGCGGCGGGGGCCTCATCTCGACGGCCGACGACTGGCTCGCCTTCGCCCGTCTGCTCCTGAACGCCGGCACGAGCCCCGACGGCCACCGGCTCCTCTCCCCCACCTCGGTCAGCCGCATGACCACCAACCACCTCACGGTCGCACAGCGGGACGCCGTCCCCCTCTTCCTGGAGGGCCAGGGCTGGGGCTACGGCGGCCAGGTCGACGTCACCCCGGCAGACCCCTGGAACGTCCCCGGCCGCTACGGCTGGGTCGGCGGCACCGGCACGACGGCCCACATCATCCCGCCGACGGGAACCGTGACCGTCCTTCTGACCCAGGCCGGCATGACAAACCCGACCCCGACCCCGGTGATGCGGGACTTCTGGGCGTGCGTGGCGGGCGGCTGAGGGGGCCTCGCTGAAGCTCGCTGCGGTCCGGGAGCGCCCCTTAAGGGGCGCGGGGAACTGCGCGACCAGCCACAACGAACCCGCAGACGACCGACGCCCCGCCACGGCACATCTACCGAAGAGGGCGGCGCTCAGCGCCGCAGCCCCCGCACCAACAGATCCACCACCGCCTCGAACTCCCCCTCCGCCCCGGGCCGTTCCCACTCCTTGGCATAACCGGGGTCATGGAAGCGGCCGGTGGCCTGAAACAGGGCGCGCGCGGCGGTCACCGGGTCCGCGACAGCGAAGACCCCCGCTTCGGCCCCCGCCCGCACGATCGCGGTCAGCTGGCCGGTCAGCTCGGCGACATGGCCGCTGACCAGCTCCCCCGCCTCACCGGCGAGGACCGAGTATGTGGCGAACAGCTCGGGGTCCCCGCCCGCCTTGCGGCGCTTGGCCGCGAACAGCGCCGCGAGCCATTCCCGCACCCGCGCCTCCGGGTCCCGCTCCGCGTCCGCGGCGATGCCGGCCAGTTCCTGGGTCGCCCGGTCCAGCCACCGTTTCGTCACCGCCTCCCGCAGCGCCGCCTTCGTACGGAAGTGGCGGTAGACGCTGCCGTGGCTGACGCCGAGCGCGCGGGCCACGTCGACCACGGTGGCCTTGGCCGGGCCGTGGCGGCGCAGCACCTCCTCGGTCGCCTCGAGGATGCGCTCGGCGGTCAGGGTCTCGCTGGTGGCAGGCATGGCTAGACGGTACCCGGCACGGTGGTCAGCGCTCGCTGTCGAGCATGGCCATCTGAGCGGGGGCATACCGTTCACCGGCCGCCGCGTCCGCGGGTACGGCGGACTCGATGGCGGCGAGGTCGGCCGCGTCCAGAGTCACGTCCAGGGCACCCAGGGCCTCCCCGAGCCGCTCGCGGGTGCGGGCGCCGATCAGCGGCACGATGTCCGTGTTGTGCCGCGGGCCCTGCGACAGCACCCAGGCGATGGCGATCTGCGCGACGGACACGCCCTTCTGCTCGGCGATCTTGCGCAGGGACTCGACGAGCGTGAGGTTGTGCTGGAGGTTGTCGCCCTGGAAGCGGGGCGAGTGGGCGCGGAAGTCGTTCGCGGCGAACCCCTGGTCGGCCGAGACGTGGCCGGAGATCAGTCCGCGGGAGAGCACTCCGTACGCGGTGACCGCGATGCCCAGTTCGCGCAGGGTGGGCAGGATCTCCCGCTCGGGGCCGCGGGAGATGAGCGCGTACTCGATCTGCAGGTCGGCGATCGGGGCGGTGGCGGCGGCCCGGCGGATGGTGTCCGCGCCGACCTCGCTGAGGCCGATGTGGCGGACGTACCCCTTCTCGACCAGTTCCGCGATGGCGCCGACGGTCTCCTCGATCGGCACGTTCCGGTCGAGGCGGGCGGGGCGGTAGACGTCGATGTGGTCGATGCCGAGGCGCTGGAGGGAGTACGCGGCGGAGGTCTTCACGGCGGCCGGGCTGCCGTCGAAGCCGTACCACTCGCCGTCCGGGCCGCGCTGGGCGCCGAACTTCACGCTGAGCAGCGCGTTCTCCCGCAGGGCGGGCGGGGCGGTGCGCAGGGCCTCGCTGATCAGCAGTTCGTTGTGGCCCATGCCGTAGAAGTCGCCGGTGTCGAGCAGGGTCACGCCGGCTTCCAGGGCCGCGTGGATGGTGGCGATGGACTCGGCGCGGTCCGCCTCGCCGTACATGCCGGACATGCCCATGCAGCCGAGGCCGAGGGCGGAGACCTGGGGGCCGGTGGTTCCGAGGGATCGGGTTCGCATCGTCATGCCCCCACCTTTGCATGACAGCTGACAGATTTCAATATCTGTCATTCCAACTTTGCCAAGCAGCCTTCGACCTGGTCCAGACCTATTGACGACAGGTCTGGACCAGAGCACTGTCATGCCTACGACACCTCACCGATCCCCCACCGGGAGGCCCGATGCTCCGCCGCACCCTGGCCCTGCTCGCCACCGCGCTCGCCACCGCCGCCGCCACCCGGCTCCCCGCCGCCCCCACCGCCTCGGCGGCCGACACCTGCGCGGTGAGGTCGAGGCCCGCGGGAAAGGTTCTCCAGGGCTACTGGGAGAACTGGGACGGCTCCGCGAACGGCGTCCACCCGCCCTTCGGCTGGACCCCGATCACCGACTCCCGCATCCCCGTACACGGCTACAACGTGATCAACGCGGCCTTCCCGGTGATCCGCTCCGACGGAACGGCCCTGTGGGAGGACGGCATGGACTCGGGTGTGAAGGTGGCGACGCCCGCGGAGATGTGCGCGGCGAAGGCGTCCGGCGAGACGATCCTGCTGTCGATCGGTGGAGCGGCGGCGGGCATCGACCTCAGCTCGTCCACGGTGGCCGACAGGTTCGTCTCGACGATCGTCCCGATCCTGAAGAAGTACAACTTCGACGGCATCGACATAGACATCGAGACGGGCCTGGTGGGCAGCGGGAACATCTCCCAACTCTCCGCCTCCCAGGCCAACTTGATCCGCATCATCGATGGGATCCTGGCGCAGATGCCGTCGAACTTCGGCCTCACCATGGCCCCGGAGACGGCCTACGTCACCGGCGGCAGCATCACCTACGGGTCCATCTGGGGCGCGTACCTGCCGATCATCAAGAAGTACGCCGACAACGGCCGCCTGTGGTGGCTGAACATGCAGTACTACAACGGCAGCATGTACGGCTGCTCGGGCGACTCGTACCAGGCCGGCACGGTGGCGGGTCTCGTCGCCCAGACCGACTGCCTCAACAAGGGTCTGGTCGTGCAGGGCACCACGATCAAGGTGCCGTACGACAAACAGGCCCCCGGACTCCCCGCCCAGCCGGGCGCCGGCGGCGGCTACATGTCACCCTCCCTCGTCTCCCAGGCCTGGAAGCACTACGGCACCGCGCTCAAGGGCCTGATGACCTGGTCGATCAACTGGGACGGCTCGAAGAGCTGGACGTTCGGCGACAACGTGAGGACGCTGCAGGGCCGTTGAGCCCAGGCGCCCCGGCATCGCGGCACACCCCGCGCAGGGACTACCGCACAGTCAGCGCCAACTTGGCTCCCAGCGCCACGAACGCCCCCGCAAACCCCCGCCGCAGCCAGGCCATCACCCGCGGCCGCGAGGTGACACGGCTGCGGACCGACGCGGCGAGGATCCCGTACGCGGCGAAGACGACGAAGGTCGCCAGCATGAACACACCGCTCAGCCACAGCATCCGCGGCAGCGCATGCGGCGCACCCGGATCCACGAACTGCGGCAGAAACGCGAAGAAGAAGATCGTCAGCTTGGGATTGAGGAGGTTGACGAGCACACCGCGGACGATCACACGGCCCGCCGAACTCGGGGCGGCCCCCTCGTCCACGGCGATCGCGTCCTTGTCCCGCACCGTCGCCCACGCCATGTAGAGGAGGTAGGCGACACCGGCGTACTTGAGGACCTGGAAGGCGGCCGCGCTCGCGTTGAGCAGCGCGGCGAGCCCGGTGACGGTGGCCAGCACATGCGGCACGATCCCGACCGTGCAGGCGAAGGCCGCGACGACACTCGCACGACGGCCGTGCGACAGCCCGGCGGCCAGGGTGTAGACGACACCGGTGCCGGGGGTGGCGACGACGACGAGGGTGGTGAGGAGGAAGGCAAGGCTCATGCGGGCCACCCTGGTGCCGCTGCGGCCCTGGTTACAGGGCCAAAGCCGCGCGGCCATCGAGGGCCGATCGACAAAAACGCCGGGCGGGCATTCTCAGCCCGTCCGGCGTTCGAGGACGAGGCCCCTTCAGGGCCGATCGGGGGTCTGGGGGCGGAGCCCCCAGGGGCCTAGGCGCCGACCAGACGCCCGGCCAGGTAACCCTCGATCTGGTCGAGAGACACCCGCTCCTGCTTCATGGAGTCACGCTCACGCACCGTCACAGCATTGTCGTCCAGTGTGTCGAAGTCGACCGTCACACAGTACGGCGTACCGATCTCGTCCTGGCGACGGTAGCGGCGGCCGATGGCGCCCGCGTCGTCGAACTCGATGTTCCAGTTCTGGCGCAGCGCCTGGGCGAGGCCCTTGGCCTTCGGGGACAGCTCGGGGTTGCGGGACAGCGGCAGCACCGCGACCTTCACCGGCGCCAGACGGTGGTCCAGGCGCAGCACCGTGCGCTTCTCCATCTTGCCCTTGGCGTTGGGCGCCTCGTCCTCGACGTAGGCGTCGAGCAGGAAGGCGAGCATCGCCCGGCCGACACCGGCCGCCGGCTCGATGACGTACGGGGTCCAGCGCTCGCCGGCCTCCTGGTCGAAGTAGAAGAGGTCCTGGCCGGAGGCCTTGGAGTGCGAGGAGAGGTCGTAGTCGGTGCGGTTGGCGACGCCCTCCAGCTCGCCCCACTCGTTGCCGCCGAACTGGAAGCGGTACTCGATGTCGGCGGTGCGCTTGGAGTAGTGGGAGAGCTTCTCCGCCGGGTGCTCGTACCAGCGCATGTTCTCCTCACGGAGACCAAGGCCCGTGTACCAGTTCCAGCGCTGCTCCATCCAGTACTCCTGCCACTTCTCGTCCTCGCCCGGCTTGACGAAGAACTCCATCTCCATCTGCTCGAACTCGCGGGTGCGGAAGATGAAGTTGCCGGGCGTGATCTCGTTGCGGAAGGACTTGCCCATCTGCGCGATGCCGAACGGGGGCTTCTTGCGCGAGGTGGTCTGCACCTGGGCGAAGTTGGTGAAGATGCCCTGGGCGGTCTCGGGGCGCAGGTAGGCGATGGAGCCGGAGTCCTGCGTCGGGCCGAGGTGCGTCGACAGCAGACCCGAGAACTGCTTGGGCTCGGTGAACTGGCCCTTGTTGCCGCAGTTCGGGCAGTTGATGTCGGCCAGGCCGTTCTCCGGGAGGTGGCCCTTCTTCGCCTCGTAGGCCTCCTCCAGGTGGTCGGCGCGGAACCGCTTGTGGCAGGAGGTGCACTCGGTGAGCGGGTCCGTGAAGGTGGCGACGTGGCCGGAGGCGACCCAGACCTCGGGTGCCAGGATCACGGACGAGTCGATACCGACCACGTCCTCGCGCGACGTCACCATGTAGCGCCACCACTGGCGCTTCAGGTTCTCCTTGAGCTCGACACCCAGCGGTCCGTAGTCCCAGGCGGCGCGCTGGCCGCCGTAGATCTCGCTGCACGGGAATACAAAGCCACGGCGCTTGCTCAGGCTGACGATGGTGTCGATCTTGTCGGCGGCCACGGTGCTCTCTTCATTACGACGACGGGCGACGAAGCAATCTCTTGGGAGCAGTGCTTCAGAGCGAATGCTTCAGGGTACCGGCGGGGGCTCCCCCTCAATCAAATCGGTTCCCCCTCAGATGTTTGTTGACAACGGTTTCCATCTTTGTTGAAAATGACTGTCATGAACGTACGACGACGCCTCATATCCACCGCGGCCACGGCCGCGGTCACGGCCCTCGGCCTGACCACCCTCTCCGCCTGCTCCAGTGAGAGCGCAGCCGCGGGCAACACGGGCAGGTTCGACGTCGTCGCGTCGTTCTACCCGCTGGAGTTCCTCGCGGAGCAGATCGGCGGGAACCATGTGCACGTCACCAACCTGACCCAGCCCGGGCAGGAGCCGCACGACCTGGAGATCAGCGCCCGGCAGACCGCGCAGCTCCAGGAGTCCGACGCGGTGCTCTACCTGAAGAACCTCCAGCCCGCCGTCGACGACGCGGTGGCCCAGTCCGAGGTCAAGACGAAGATCGACGCCGGCGCCCTCACCTCGCTGGAGAAGCACGGCAACGAGGTCGGCGGCCACGCGGCCTCCCACGACAGCTCCAAGAACGGCGAGCTGGCCGGCCTCGACCCCCACATCTGGCTCGACCCGGTGAGGTACGCCCAGGTCGCCAAGGGGGTCGGCGCCGCCTTCGAGAAGGCGGACCCGGGCCACGCTGCCGACTACAAGAAGAACACCGCGGCCCTGGTCAAGAGGCTCGAAGCGCTCAACACCCGGTTCAAGGACGGGCTTTCGGGCTCCAGGACCAAGGTGTTCATCACCACGCACGCCGCCTTCGGCTACCTCGCCGAGCGCTACGGCCTGACCGAGGAGGCCATCAACGGCCTCGACCCCGAGTCCGAGCCGAGCGCGGCCCGGGTGAAGGACCTTGAGAAGATGGCGAAGGCCGACGGCGTCACGACCGTGTTCTACGAGACGCTCGTCAGCGACAAGACCGCGAAGACCATCGCCGCCGACGCCGGACTGAAGACGGACGTCCTCGACCCGATCGAGGGCATCACGTCGAAGTCCCGCGGCAAGGACTACTTCTCGGTCCAGGAGGCCAACCTCAAGGCGCTGCAGACGGCCCTGGGATCCAAATGACGTTTACGAAGGACGACATGGGCGTGGGCGCACCGGACGAGCCCGTCATAGCGATGCGCGGGGTCCGCGCCGACCTGGGCTCGCGCCCCGTCCTGCGCGGGATCGACCTCACCGTGGCACGCGGTGAGGTCGTCGCGCTGCTCGGCGCCAACGGCTCCGGCAAGTCGACCGCGATCCGCACGATCATCGGCCAGGTGCCGGTGAGCGCCGGCGAGGTCGAGCTGTTCGGCACGGAGCGCAAGCGGTTCCGGGACTGGGCGCGGGTGGGGTACGTGCCGCAGCGCACGACCGCCGCGGGCGGAGTCCCGGCCACCGTCACCGAGATCGTGTCGTCGGGCCGGCTCTCCCGGGCCCGCTTCGGCGTACTGCGCAAGGCGGACCACGCGGCCGTCCGCCGGGCTCTGGAGCTGGTCGGCATGGCCGACCGGGCGAAGGACTCGGTGAACGCCCTCTCCGGCGGCCAGCACCAGCGCGTGCTGATCGCCCGCGCGCTCGCCGCCGAACCCGAACTGCTGATCATGGACGAGCCGATGGCGGGCGTGGACCTGGCCAGCCAGGAGGTGCTCGCGCAGACGCTGCGGGAGCAGGTCGCGGCCGGTACGACGGTGCTGCTCGTGCTGCACGAACTCGGGCCGCTGGAGCCCCTCATCGACCGCGCGGTGGTGCTCCGCGACGGCTGCGTCCTGCACGACGGGCCGCCCCCGCGGGCCGTCGGCCAGCACGCGCTGCCCGGCCACGACCACGTACACCCCCACGAGCACACGCCCGTGCGCACCGGCCTGCTGAGCTGATGGATCGGTAATGGACCTTCTCGACTTCGCCTTCATGCAGCGGGCCCTGCTCGCCGCCGTCCTCGTCGGCATCACCGCCCCGGCGATCGGCATCTATCTCGTGCAGCGCCGCCAGGCCCTGATGGGCGACGGCATCGGCCATGTGGCGATGACCGGCGTCGGCCTCGGCTTCCTGCTCTCCGCGTCCCCGGTCTGGATGGCGACCCTCACCTCCGTGCTCGGCGCGGTCCTGATGGAGCTGATCCGCTGGTACGGCCGCACCCGCGGCGACATCGCCCTCGCGATGCTCTTCTACGGCGGTATGGCCGGCGGCGTGATGTTCATCAACCTCGCGCCGGGCGGCTCCAACGCCAACCTGACCTCGTACCTCTTCGGCTCGCTGTCGACCGTCTCGCAGTCCGACGTGACGGCGATCTGCCTGCTCGCGGGCTTCGTGGTGCTGGTCACCCTCGGTCTGCGCCGGCAGCTCTTCGCGGTCAGCCAGGACGAGGAGTTCGCGCGGGTCACGGGCCTTCCGGTGCGCGCCCTGAACCTCCTCACCGCCGTCACGGCGGCGGTGACGGTGACGGTCGCGATGCGGGTGGTGGGCCTGCTGCTGGTGAGCGCCCTGATGGTGGTGCCGGTGGCGGCGGCACAGCAGTTGAGCCGCAGCTTTGCGGCGACCTTCGCGATCGCGGTGGCGATCGGGGTCTCCGTGACCATCGGCGGCACGATCACGTCGTACTACCAGGACGTGCCACCCGGCGCGACGATCGTGCTGCTGACCATCGCGGCCTTCATGGCGCTGACCGCGCTGGCGGCCCCGCTGGCCCGTCGCCGCGCCCGTGCCGCAGCGGCCGGACAGCCCGCCGGCGACCCGGCGGAGTGTGCGATTCCGGCCGCGCGGGCCCCCGAGGGGAAGGTCGGCGTCTGACTGCGCACGGGCCGGGCTGGCACAATGGCCCGGCAAGCGCAGACGTAGGAGGAGGCAACCGGTGACGACCGCTGGACCGCCCGTGAAGGGCCGCGCCACCCGGCAGCGTGCCGCTGTGGCGGCGGCGCTCGACGAGGTCGACGAGTTCCGCAGCGCGCAGGAACTCCACGACATGCTCAAGCACAAGGGCGACTCGGTCGGCCTGACCACGGTCTACCGCACCCTGCAGAACCTCGCCGACGCCGGCGAGGTCGACGTCCTGCGCACCTCCGACGGCGAGTCCGTCTACCGCCGCTGCTCCACCGGTGAACACCACCACCACCTGGTCTGCCGCGTGTGCGGCAGGGCGGTGGAGGTGGAGGGGCCGGCGGTGGAGAAGTGGGCGGAGGCGATCGCGGCGGAGCACGGGTACGTCAACGTGGCGCACACGGTGGAGATCTTCGGCACCTGCGCGGAGTGCGCGGCCACGCAGAAGAACTGAGCCCTCAGACGCGGGCCAGGTTGCGGTCGAGGATCTCCCGCAGCCGGTCCGCGTCCGCGGGGCTCTGCAGGCCGCGCTTGGGCAGGACCGTGAAGCAGCTGGCGTTCTTGTCGTCGCTGTAGGTGTAGAACGCGTCCTTGGTCTCCCGGTAGCGGGGCTGCGCGGCCCAGTTGACCGACGTCGTGCTGTTGTCGGTCGTCATCGTCAGCCCGGCGTCCGTCACCGTCGCGCGGTAGGTGCCGTTGCGAGCGGCGATCTTGACGACCGTGCGGGCCGTCAACTGCGGCGTGAGCAGCAGGATTCCCGCGAACAGCGGCATCCAGATCAGCGGGAACCAGTCGACGTGTCCCCCGGTGAGCGCAGCCGCGATCTCGACGACCCAGGCCACGGCGATGAAGCCGACCGTCCACCGCTGGATCTTCCCCGCCCGGTTGAACCGCCTGCGTTCCCGCAGCGCCCCCGAGAAATCCCCCGCGACCGGCTGATACACCAGCTCGACCACGCCCTGATCGGCGTCCCGCCCCATGTCCATGACCATGAGGCGGGATCGTACAGGTGCTTTTCGGCCAGGCGATGAACAGCTCTACGAGGTGGCCGGGCCGCCCCGCATGTCCCGCTCCATGGCGAGGAGTTCCTCGTTCGGGACGGCGCCGCCGAAGCGGCGGTCGCGGGAGGCGAACTCGACGCAGGCCCGCCACAGGTCGCGGCGGTCGAAGTCCGGCCACAGCACGTCCTGGAAGACCATCTCGGCGTATGCGCTCTGCCAGAGCAGGTAGTTCGAGGTGCGCTGCTCGCCGCTCGGCCGCAGGAACAGGTCCACGTCCGGCATGTCCGGGTAGTAGAGGTACTTGGCGAGGGTCTTCTCGGTGACCTTGGAGGGGTCGAGGCGCCCCGCCTTCACGTCCTCGGCGAGCGCCTTCGCGGCGTCCGCGATCTCGGCCCGTCCGCCGTAGTTCATGCAGAAGTACAGCGTGAGCCTGTCGTTGTCCTTGGTCTGCTCCTGCGCGATCTGGAGCTCCTTGGCGACGGACTTCCACAGCTTGGGCATCCGGCCCACCCAGCGCACCCGGATACCGAGTGCGTCGAGCTGGTCGCGGGTCTTGCGGATGAAGTCCCGGTTGAAGTTCATGAGGAAGCGGACCTCTTCGGGCGAGCGCTTCCAGTTCTCGGTGGAGAAGGCGTACAGGGAGATGTTGCCGACGCCCATCTCCACGGCGCCCTGCAGCACGTCCAGGACGCGCTCGGCGCCCACCTTGTGGCCCTCGGTGCGCGGCAGCCCGCGCTCCTTCGCCCACCGGCCGTTCCCGTCCATGACGATCGCCACATGGTTCGGGACCAGCTCGCCCGGCAGCTTCGGCGCGCGGGCGCCGGACGGGTGCGGCTCCGGTGCCCTGTACTCGCGGCGCTGGCGTCCCAGGATCCCGCGTACGACCATGTGCTTCTCGTCTCCTCTTCGGCTTACTTCTCTACGTAACGCAGCGAGCGCAGCCCGCGTTCCAGATGCCAGTGCAGATACGCGGACACCAGCCCGCTCCCCTCCCTGACATACCGCGGCTCGCTCGCGTCCGCGGTCTCCCAGTCTCCCGTAAGCAGTGCGCCCAGCAGTTCCAGGGTCTGGGGCGAGGGTACGACGCTGCCGGGCACCCGGCAGTCGACGCAGACGGCTCCGCCGGAGGCCACCGAGAAGAACCGGTTCGGCCCGGGCATTCCGCACTTCGCGCAGTCGCTGAACGTGGGGGCGTAGCCGTTGACTGCGAGGGAGCGCAGGAGGAAGGCGTCGAGGACGAGGTGCGGGGCGTGCTCGCCGCGGGCGAGGGTGCGCAGGGCGCCCACCAGCAGCAGGTACTGCTGCACCGCCGGCTCGCCCTCGTGGTCGGTGAACCGCTCGGCGGTCTCCAGCATGGCGGTCCCCGCGGTGTAGCGGGCGTAGTCGGTGACGATCCCGCCGCCGTACGGCGCGATGGTCTCGCTCTGCGTGCAGAGGGGAAGGCCGCGGCCCACCAGCTCACTCCCGCGGGCGAAGAACTGCACGTCGACGTGGGAGAAGGGTTCGAGCCGGGCACCGAACTTGGACTTGGTGCGCCGGACCCCGCGCGCCACGGCCCGCACGCGGCCATGACCCCGGGTGAGCAGGGTGATGATGCGGTCCGCCTCACCCAGCTTCTGGGTGCGCAGCACGATGCCGTCATCCCGAAAGAGACTCATCGCGCACCGCCGCGGGTGTCCGGCTGGGGGTACGGCCCGCCGCGCAGCGGCAGTCGGGCGCCGTGCTCCCCGCAGCAACGCAGCATGATCCGGTCCGCCTCACCCGGCTTCTGGGTGCGCAGCACGATGCCGTCATCCCGAAAGAGACTCATCGCGCACCGCCGCGGGTGTCCGGCTGGGGGTACGGCCCGCCGCGCAGCGGC
>NZ_JBFBBE010000006.1:0-37932 GCF_040682555.1 Streptomyces sp. NPDC051172 | reverse complement strand
GCAGTCGGGCGCCGTGCTCCCCGCAGCAACGCAGCATGATCCGGTCCGCCTCACCCGGCTTCCGGGTGCGCAGCACGATGCCGTCGTCGCGGAACAGACTCATGAGGTCCATTCTCGCGTACCGCCGGGCTCAGCGGGGACGGTCGGGGTGGCTGATGGTGTCCCAGGGGGCCAGGTTCCAGGGGCTGGTCCGGTTCGCCGGGTCCAGGAGGGTGCGCAGATGGGCGTCGGCGGCGGACTGCGGGGCGGGAACGGCCGCGTCCCGGGTGCCGTGCAGCCCGTCGCGCCACACGGCCCGGCCCAGCAGGTAGTGATCGGCGTACTCATGCCAGGAGGCGTACGTCCCCACGACCGCCGGCACGATGTTCTTCAGTGCGGTCCAGGCCTCGGCCTCGGTGACCATCCCGCACCCGAAACCGAGCCGGGCGATGTCGGCGTACAGGGCGGCGTCCCAGGCGAGCGGCGAGACGCCGAGGAGCCGGCCGGCCCTGGCCCGGTAGCCGCTGCGCGACAACCCGTCCAGCCGGTCCGTCAGCTCGGCGCGCGAGGTGATCTCCCACTGCTCGGCCAGCCAACGGCGGGCGCTGTCGTCGTCGATCCGCGTGAACGGGTACAGGGTGGTCCGCGACGCGCCGCGGTTCCGGCTGACCGGCGCGCTCAGCGACACCATCCAGAGCTGGTGTGCCGTGAGCGGGTCGGGGTAGCGCCGCGCGGCCCGCGGCCTGCGCCATCTCCAGATGCTCGACAGACTCATGCGCCCGCACCTTACTCAAGGCACTTCACCCCGGCTGCGGGCGTTGGCGTACGCGGTCGCCGCGCTCAGGCGCTCCGCCTGGGTGGCCCCGCGCACGGCGGCGGGATCGGCGTCCCACTCCCTTCCGCCCCCGTACGGTCTCAGTTGGACGTACGGCCCCTCGTGCCCCATGACGATTCCCACCTTTCCAGTTCGCGTGTCCACGACATGAGTGCCGACGGGCGGTTTCATTTCCTCTCCTTAACGACCGTAACGAACACGACTCATAATTGCGGGCACCGTGTTCGTTGCGCCTACAGCGTGCTCCCCTTTCCATTTGAGTTTCACGCTTTTCGTCTCCGGCGCGGGCCGCTACGCCTACACTCGGCTGGAGTCTGTGCTCCACAAGTGCTGGCCAGGGAGAGGCGGTTGGGCCATGGCCAACGCTTCGCACGCGTCACGGCTCGCAATCCGGGAGTTCGAGCAGGCTTTTCGAAAAGCCTCAGCCCGAAATCGCGATGCGCATTGACCAGGCCCTGAAAACCGACGGTATTTTCGAGCGGTTGACGGAGTTCGACGGGGCGCGGGGCGCGACCGGCCGCCTATATGAAGAAAGCAGTCAGTCGGCGACCCGGCGCAGCCGCCGGCGGACGCTCCCCTGTTCCGGCTCGGGCTCGTGGTCCGGCTCCGTCGCCGCCCACAGCTCGTTGAACTGGTGCACGCGGTCCTCGACGTGCTCGTGCTTCATCCTCAGCATCGTCATGTCCGGCCTGACATGGTTGTCCGGCCGGGTCTCGTAGCACAGCTCCCCGTCGAAGATGATGAAGTCCATCACCGTGCCGCCCGGATCCAGCTGCGACTGCACGCCTATACGCGCGTCGATGCCGTACCTGCGCTGCCGCGCGCACAGTTGCTCGAGGGCTTCGGTGACCTCCTCCGGCTCGTCCACGAGGAACAGCCGCCGGACCTCCACACCGCGGGTCTTGATCGCCTTCTCCTGCGCGCTGAGATACCGCTTCGCGGGATCGCTGGACCAGAAGTCCCGGTCGACGGTGGTGCTCGTGGCGTAGAGGGTCTTCTTGACGCACAGGGCGAGGTCGATCAGCCACTCGTGGTTCTCGAACGAGGAGTCCGCTCTTCCGCTGATGAGGTCCTCCATCAGCTCGGCGAGACGTTTCAGCTCCTCCTCGGCGAAGCTCTTGACGATCCCCGGCGCCTCGTCGCCGACCTGGGTGTACGCCTTGACCAGCCGGGTCACTTCCTCGGAGCGCAGGACGGAACCGTCCACCTTGCTGAACAGCTCCGTCGCCTCGTTGATCTTGGCGAAGCTCTGGTCGACCGCGGTGCGCATCTCCGCGTGGTGGTTGGCCAGGCTCCGCTTCATGTCGTCGATGTGGTGACGCTGGCTCTCCTCGACCACCTCCAGGCGCTCCCCGAAGTCCACGAGGTACTGGACGATCAGCGTGGCGCTGCCGAGGACGATGGACGCCACCCACTGCCAGATGTTGTTGTCGTCCCCGTTCAGGATGGTGGTCAGCAGGAAGGCGCCACCCGCCGCCGACGCCGTGATCAGGATCTTCCAGAACAGCTTGGGTATGCCCTGTCGCTGCAGCCCCGCTCCGTGGTCCCCGGGCCCTGACGACGCTCCGCTCATGTCTCTCCCCCGCCGGGTATGTGGTTGGTGCCGCTCCTCAGCTCGTGCTCAGTGCCTGGTGCAGCAGCGGTATGGCCTGGACGGCCAGTTGGTCCCGGATGCGCTGGACCAGGTTCTGCCACTGGCGTGTGAACCCCGGTTCCCGCTCCAGCACTTCCCACAGATGGACCAGTGAGCGGTCCACCTGCGCGTGCGGCATCCACAGATGCAGCAGATGGTCGACGGCCGGGCGCAGCGCCTGGACCGCGGCACGCCCGTCCGCCGCGGCGAGCCGACTGCTGTCCAGCATGTGCACCACCGTGGTCAAAAGCCAGTCGTGCAGCGCGAGGTCCTCGCACAGACCCGCGGCCGCGGAGACCGGAGTATCCTCCGGCAGCCGCAGCTCCACGGTCCGCAGCCCGTTCTCGGCCAGGGTGAACCGCGTCAGTTCCGCCCGCTCCCCCGCCGGGATCCGGCGGGCGGTCCAACGCAGGTGTGTGCGACGGGACTTGAAGGGGACCTTGCGATCGAGGAGCGGGTGGCGCAGCAGCCGCGTCAGCAGGGACTCGGCGATCGACCCCAGGTCGAGTTCACCGCGCCCGGCGCCACGCAGCACGCCCTGAGCGGTGGCCTGTTCGGGCAGCTTCCCGAACGGCTCGACCACCCCGGGCCGTACCAGATAGTGCCCCCAGGGGCGGCGCGTGTCAGGACCCGCGGCCGGTGCGCTGAAGTACGCGGTGGACTGCAGCAGACGGCCCTCGGTGAGTGCCACGCGGGTGGCCACCGTGCCGACGGCACGGACCTTGGCGCCGTTGGAGGTGGGCAGCCGGCAGTCCACCCCGGTCAGCACCTCCGGGGACAGGGCGTACAGATTGGGCCGCTCGGAGACCCTGACGTGTTCGTCGGCGCGCAGCCTGAGCAGCTGGGCGGCGGCCCTGCCGTCCAGCGCCTGGAAGGACGGCAGCAGACAGGTACGCACCTCACCACAGACGAGGACCGGGCGCGCGGGCTCTGCGAGGGCCGTCGTCATGTCAGGGCCCCTCGGTGGCAAGGGCGCCCACGGGCTCCTCGTAGAAGACGTACGTCGCGCGCTGGGCGACCGCGGCCGGGACCGCGAGCCCCTCCCGGGCCGAGCGCTCGGCGACCTGCCTGAGCGCCCCGGAGTCGACCTCGGTCTGGTCGAGGATGAGCCGTACGGCGTCCTCGACGGCCAGGAAACGGTTCGGCATCAGGGTGCAGGTGCGGTAGGCGCTGAAGGCCGCGGCCTGCGGGTTGAGCTGGAGCAGGGGCGGCAGCCGGTCCCAGTCCTGCGGGAAGTCCTCGCCGTTCCAGGGCCGCGGGAGAAGCACCGGCTCACCGAGGTGTCGTAACAGTCCGAGCCTGGCCAGCTGCCATACGGCGGCCAGGAACGGGCAGGACCACAGCCGCCGGCCGTCCTTCTCCGAGAACAGCTCGACGTCCATGAAGACGGAGTGGTTGCGGGCCGCGGTCTCCTGGGGCGGCTGCCAGCCCCTGACCTCGCCCAGCGCGGCGCGCTTCGTGGTGGGGGTGCGCTGTCCGTTGGCGAGCCAGCCGGTCTGGCTGACGGACGGGCGGGAGCCGTAGCTGCCCGGCGGCGGCGACTCGACCAGGCGGTGCATGACGGACTCGGCGAGTTCGATCCGGTCGGCGACCGCGCAGCCCGACTCGCGGGCCAGGTAGTCGATGACCAGGCCGGCCTTCTCGGCCTCCTCGAGGACCAGCGGGACGAGTTCGGCCGGGGTGGAGAAGCGCGTGAAGTAGTCGTCGATGAGGAAACAGGTGCTGATGCGGGGGCGCTTGCCGCCGGTGCGGCGGGCGGCGGAGGCGCGGGCGGCGTCCACCCACAGCCGCACCTCGGCGAAGTGCTCGCGCAGTCGCTCGGGGCCCGCCTCGAAGTCCTCCATGTAGAGGTGGCCCAGCTCCAGGGAGAGGTGGGCCAGGGGCACGGACTGGGTGCGGAGCTCCGCCGTGGTCTCCCGGAAGACGGCCTCGGTCACGCCTGCTCCCAGTACTTGTCGTCGGTGAGCCGGGCGGCCAGCTGGGTCAGCGCCCGCCAGGTCTCCATGTTGGCGATCTGGCTGTCGAGCACGTCCTCGTCGGTGATGAGCTGCTCACGCCACTGCAGGACCGGTTCCAGGGGGATGGAGCCGAGGACCTGGCTGTAGCCGATGCCGTGCGTGGAGGCGAGCTGCTTGAGGTCGCTGTCGGTCTTGCGCATCCACGCCGACTGGGTGGGCGAGACCTGCGACCACAGCGGCGACTCGGGATCGGGTACGGCGGCCCGGACGAAGCGGATGGCGCCGCGCAGCTCCTCCTCGTCGTGGCCGCGGTCGACGCCGCCGGCGACGATGCCGCGCTCGCCGAAGACCAGGCCGGCGGCGGCCGCCACATGCTGGCGGGTCCAGCGGTGGAAGACCAGCCAGCGGGCCGTGATCTCCCGCATCTCGGGCTGTGCGGTGGCCTCCAGGACCATGTCGACGGCGTAGGAGCGGCCGGCGCTGAGGTCCACGACGACCAGGTCGAACTCGTAGTAGAGCTTCATCAGCAGGTCGACGCAGAGGCGCACGTGGTCGCCGGTGGTGGCGAACTCGCCGCCGCTGACGTCGCCGGGCATCAGCACCAGCCGGCCGCAGCCGGGCGGCGGGTCGCGCAGCACCTGGTGCTCGGTGCTGGCCCAGACGTCGATGCGCTCCGGCTCGCCGATCTCCCCTATCAGGTAGGAGTGCAGGCCCCGGTCCTCGACGGCCGCGCGGGCGTCGGCCACGTCGAAGACGGCCGAGGCGGTGGGCGAGCCGAAGTCGAAGTCCAGGTAGCAGACGTCGTCCCCGGCCAGTGCACGGTGGTAGGCGAGGTTGGCGCTGGTGACGGAGCGGCCCGTGCCCCCTTTGTCGGAGGCGGCGAAGATCAGCACGCGGTCACCGTCCCTGGGTCGCGGCTTCGCGAGCCCGGGTGAGCGCGTCGAGCTGTCCCAGCACGTCCAGCGCCAACGCGTAGGCGGTGCCGGGCTGTTGGTCCAGGAGACTGCGGGCGCGGCGCAGCTTGACCTCGATGTTCCTGAGTTGCATGCCGTGTCGGCCGTCGTCGCTGGGCGCGGCTTCCATCTGCTCGTTGCCCAGGAGGTGGGCGGACTCGCTGAGCAACGCCCCTGCCAGCTCGGTCAGTTCGAGGCTGCGGACCGGGGGCTGTCGGTACATCTGGTGGACCTGGACCATCACCTCGGCGACCCGCTCGGTGATGTTCCACGACACCGGCACCTTGCGTGTGACGATCTCCGCCTCGGGATAGGCGGCGTGGACGTAGTCCCACAGGCCGGTGCCCTCGCCCTCGCGGATACGGCGGCGCCACATGTGGTCGAAGACGTCCTCGGCGAGTCTGAGCAGCCGGTCGTGCGAGTCGAGGTTGCGCGAGAGCGCCCGCAGCTGGATGGTCCGCTTCAGCAGCTGTGCCGAGAAGTCGTGCAGGGACCACACCATCGGCGGGCCGAGCCGCTCGCTGCCCTGCAGCGGCAGTTTGACGCCCGCGTTGTGCAGCTCGTAGACCGTGCGGTCGTCGCGGGTCATACGGCTGGTGATACGGCCGCGTTCGGCGAGGCGTTCCATGACGGTGACGGTGCGGGCCAGGTCGTCGTCGGTGGCGCGGCGCCGCATCAGGTCGTGGACGAGGATGGCGGCGACGGATAGGGAGAAGTACTCGGACTCCAGTTCCTGTCCCGTCGTACGCCAGGGGATGTCCTCCAGGGGCCAGCGCTCGGGGTCGAAGCGCGCGATGCCGGACCAGTACTGCTGGGTCAGCTCCCAGCGCAGCCGGAGCGCCTCGGCGAGCTTCTGCTGCTCGGTGTTGAGCAGGCCCAGGGTGAGGGTGCGGTCGGAGAACAGGTCCTGGATGCCGTCGAGCGCGACCACGGTGAAGTAGAGATACGGCACCGGGTCGGCGGCGCCCTTGGGCTGCGGACCGATGAGTTCGTCGGTCTCGACCTCGGGGGCGTCCTTCACCAGGCTCCACGACCAGCCGCACTCGAAGAACTGGTTCTCGTCCTTGAGACCCGCCTGGACGTCGATGCCGAGGGTGAGGCTCTCCACGATCGCGGCGCGCAGCGCGCGGAAGCGGCTCTGGTACATGTTCAGTACCTGCCGCTGCGACAGCCGTCCCTGGCCGAGGAGTTCGACCAGGTTGCGGCCCTGGGCGGAGTCGGCGTCGAAGGCGTTGACGGTGAAGGAGCGCAGCAGGCTCACCATGGCGGCGGTGAGCCTGTTGCTGGTGGCCGAACGCAGCTCGGCGATCGTCTCCTGGATGTCGCTGCGTCTGGTCCTGGTCTCGTAGACCTTGAGGAAGCCGAGCGTGGCCAGGCAGAGCGTGATCGACATGGAGAAGGAGTCGACCACTCCGAGCTGGCGTTGTTCCTCGGTGGGCTCCCCCTGGGCCTTGTCCTGGGATCCGAAGTAGTAACCCCCGGCGAAGGTGGGCCTCTTGTCCTCGCCGGTGTGAGTGCGCATGAAGTCGGACGCGGCCTTGACGAGGTTGGCCGGGAGGTCGAGCCGCCCGCCGGCCTTCCTCAGTGCCTGCTGGACGTCCTCCTGTGTGGTGTCCGGGTCGTCGAGCCGGAACGCGGGGATCTCCGTGGCCGGGTACAGCAGGCAGAGCAGCCGCTCGGCGTCGGCGACGCTGCTCTGTCCGCCCCACTCGCCCCAGGCCCACTGCTCCCGCTCGAAGGAGTGGCGGGCGATGGCCTGCCAGATGTCCAGCAAATGCTGGCGTGGCTTGATCTGCATCCCATGCCCCCTCACACAGGCCGCACTGCCGTCATTTGAGGAATGACCCTTTTCTGTTGTGAAGATTTTTATGCGGCCGGAATGCCTGCGTCCGTATTCCGTCGCCAGCCGTAGGCCAGGATCATTCCCGAATACCCGTCGCGCACACCTGCCGCGGACTTGAGCCGCTGCACCTCGAAGTCGCCCGCGAATGGTGCGAGACTCGCGCGCACCTCGGGTTCTCCCACATCACAGGCCGGGAAGAACTCCTCCCCGGCGTGATAGCCCTTGGAATGTTCCATGAAGGCGGCGGCGAACGGAGCACTGGGGGCCAGGGCGCACATGAAGCGCCGCACTCCCAGGTCGAACTCCTGGCGGGAGGTGGTCATCGACTCGGCGACGAAGAACATGGTCCCGACCGACCAACGACCGCCGAAGCGCTCCAGCCCGAAGATGTTGCCCTGCTCGACCTTGACGACCTTGCGGAACCGCTCGCGGGGGTCCAAATGGAGGGAGCCGTAAGCCTCGTGCTCGCACAGGGCGTCCCAGAACGGGTCCCAGTTCTCGTCGTAGCCGCCCGCCTGGCGCTCCAGGTACTCCACGTTCGCGAACGAGTGCTCGAAGAGGGTGATCTCGTCACACCAGGGCAGCATGGAGAGCGCGGGATAGAGATTCGCCCCGGCGCCCACGTCGATGCCGTAAACCGGTCCGACGCCCTGCTTCCGGAAATGGCCGCCGAAATGACCTCGGATGATATGCAGGATCTCCTCGTCCTCCGCCTGTAAGAAGCGGTAGTTGTGCCGAACGTAGGCGATCGGGTCGAATGAGTCCCAGGGCGCGTCCGCATTCTTCACCCGGGCATCCCCCGACGATCTCAAGGTCATTTACCTACGGTACCAACACCGGAGGCCCTCCGGATCCCCCTGCGGTCAATGTCCCGAGAATTACGTCATGTCCCCGGCAGGAGGACGGGGCGCACTGGGGGCGCACCGTGGCGAATCATTCCCGCGGCCTGATCCAGCCTTGAACGGCCGGATTGTCCCGCTCAAGATGGTCGGAACTCTGCCGAACACACCAGAAAGGCAGACAACAGGCGTCTCACCCGTACCACTCGTACGGGTGTCAACGCACCCTTGACTCCCAACCCGCAGGGGGCGGTATGACGGCTCTTCCAGAGAAACGTTTTCCTTCCACGGCCGACCGCACCGACCGCCCCCTGACCATGAGGGGCGTCGTCGAGGCCGACCTGCCGGAACTGCACCGCGTCGACAGGGAGGCCTTCCCCGAGGAGCCGTACCACTACTTCGAGCTGCGCCAGAGTTACGACATCCACGGCGACCGCATCCTCGTCCTCGACGACGGCCGGAGCCTGCACGGCTACGTCCTGTTCGTCACCACCTCGGACGGCTATGTGAACTGGATCAAGAGCCTCGCCGTCACCCCCGAACTGCGCGGACGCGGACTGGGCCGCCGGCTGATGCTCGAGGTGATACGCCGGTTGCGCACCGAGGGCGTCCACCAGGTCCGCCTGACGGTGGAACCGACGAACGCGACCGCGATCACGCTCTACCAGTCCCTGGGCTTCTCGTTCGAGGGCGGGGTGCGCAAGGGCTATTTCGGGCCCGGGGAGGACCGGTTGATCATGGCGTTGGGGCTGTGAGCCAGGGGGATCGACGGGGTGAGGGGGATCAGGGGGACACCAGTCCCGCCTCGTAGGCCATGATCACCAGCTGGACCCGGTCCCGCGCGTCCAGCTTGGTGAGGAGGCGGGTGAGGTACGTCTTCGCCGTGGCCACGCTGATGCACAGCTCGGCGGCTATCTCGGCGTTGGACAGGCCGCTGCCGACCAAGGTGAGGACCTCTCGTTCGCGTTCCGTGATGGCCTTCAACTCCCGGTGTTTGATGGTCGGTTCGGGGCGGGAGGCAAAGTCCTGGATCAGGCGGCGGGTCACGCTCGGCGCGATCAGTGCGTCGCCTGCCGCCACCACCCGCACCGCGCCGATGATGTCGTCCAGCGCCATGTCCTTGACCAGGAAGCCCGCCGCACCGGCGCGCAGCGCCCCGTACACGTACGCGTCGTCGTCGAAGGTGGTCAGAACGATCACCCGCACGTCGGTCTGCGTCCGGGTGATGTGGCGGGTCGCCTCGATGCCGTCCATGCCCGGCATGCGGATGTCCATCACCACCACGTCGGGGGCGAGTTCGCCGGCCAGCCGTACCGCGTCCTTGCCGGTCGCGGCCTCTCCGACGACCTCCACGTCCTCGATGTCGGCCATGACCATGCTCAGGGCGGTGCGGATGAGTTCCTGGTCGTCGACGAGGAGGACCCGGATCGTGGGGCAGCGGTCATCGGGCGGCCACCGGGAGGGGCAGGCGGGCCGTCACGCGGAAGCCGCCCTCGGGGCGCGGGGCCGCCGTGAACTCGCCGTGCAGGAGGGCCACTCGCTCGCGCATCCCGGCCAGACCGAACCCGGTGTCGGTCGCGCTGCCGCATCCCGGGCCGTCGTCCGTGATCTCCAGGGCGAGTTCGTTCTCGCGGTAGTCGAGGGTGACCCGGCACGCGTGCGTGCCCGCATGCCGTACGACGTTCGTGACCGACTCCTGGACGATGCGGAACGCCGACAGGTCGATGTCCGGCGGCAGCCCGCGTGGCTCGCCGAGGCGGCGCACCTCCACCCGTACGCCTGCCGCCGTGGTCGTGGCCGCCAGCCGGTCGACGTCCGCGAGGCCCGCGGGGGCGGCCTGCGGGGTCTGTCCCTCGTCCGCCGCTCGCAGCGCGACCAGCATGCGGCGCAGGCCGGCCAGGGTCTCGCGGCCCTCGTTCTCGACCGCCCGCATGGCCGCGAGCGCCGCCTCGGGGCGGGTCGTCGACACGCGGGACGCCGCGCCCGCCTGGAGGGCGATGATGCCGATGCTGTGGGCGACCGTGTCGTGCATCTCGCGGGCTATGCGCAGGCGTTCGGCGGTCACCGCCTGTGCGGCGTGTTCGGCGCTGAGCCGCTCGGCGTGCACACGGGACTGGTGCGCGGAGCTGCCGAGCAGCCAGACGATGACGGTCACGAGACCGACGGCCAGTTCGGCGGAGGTGCTGACGATCCAGTCGCGCAGCATGCGTACGGCGATGTACGCGATCAGGGTGCCGACCGCCATCGCCAGGGCGATCAGCGCGGTACGCCGTGGGTGGGTGGCCGCGACGAAGTACAGGGCCACCATGGTCGTGAGGTACTGCGCCATCGGCAGCCCGGCGACGCCTAGGGTGGTCGTCTCGAAGACCGCGGCCAGGATCGTCAAGGCAGTCGCGAGCAGTGGCCTGCGATGCAGCAGCCTGCCGCCCTGGAACGCCATCGCGGTCGCCAGCACGAGGAACGTCAGGCCGTCCCAGCGGTACAACTGGGCTGCCGGCCACTGCGCCGGCATCATCTCGCCGGGCAGCCGGAAGGTCGTCAGCAGGGTGAACAGCACGCTCGCGCACCACACGATCGCCGTCCACCCGGCCGGCGACACGCGTTTGACCAGGGGCGGCGGAGGAGCGGTGGCGGACATGCCGTGATCGTAGGCGCGGGTGCGGGGCAAGGTCATCGGCCCGTGGACGTACAACCACGGTCGACAGCCGTCCGGTACGAGTGTCAGCGCCCGGCCGATGCCCCGCACCCGTCGGTCGCGCCACCGTGGTCCGCATGATCGAAGTCGAGCAGCTCACCAAGCGGTACGGCCCCACGACCGCCGTACGCGACCTGTCCTTCACCGTCCGCCCCGGCCATGTCACGGGCTTCCTCGGCCCGAACGGCGCGGGCAAGACGACGACCCTGCGGATGCTGCTCGGGCTGATCGAGCCGAGCGCCGGCACCGCCACGATCAGCGGCCGCTCCTTCCACCGGCATCCGCGCGGGCTGCGGCACGTCGGTGCCCTTCTCGACGCCCATGACGTGCACGGCGGGCGCAGTGCACGGGCGCATCTGCACGCGCTGGCCCGCAGCAACCGCATCCCGCGGGCGCGGGTGGACGAGGTGCTCGCGGAGGTGGGCCTCACTCAGGCCGCCGCCCGGCGCCGGGTCGGCTCCTTCTCGCTGGGCATGAAGCAGCGGCTCGGCATCGCGGCCGCACTGCTCGGCGATCCGCCGGTGCTGATGTTCGACGAGCCGCTCAACGGGCTCGATCCGGAAGGGGTGCTGTGGGTGCGCGGGCTGTTCCGCAGGCTCGCCCACGAGGGCCGTACCGTCTTCGTCTCCAGCCATCTGATGTCCGAGATGGAGAACACCGCGGACGAGCTGATCGTCATCGGCCGCGGGGAGCTCATCGCGGCCGAGAGCCTTACCGAGTTCGCCGCGCGCGGTACGGCGCCGACGGTGACGGTGCGCTCGCCGCACGCGGGCGCCCTGGCCGTCGTACTGGAGTCGCAGGGTGCGGTGGTGGCGCCGTACGACGAGGAGACGCTGAAGGTGGACGGGGCGAGCGCCGTCCGGGTCGGTGAGCTGGCGCACGAACACCGCTTTCTGCTCTGGGAGTTGACCACTCAAGTGGCCTCCCTGGAGACGGCCTTCATGGAACTGACCGCCGACAGCGTCGAGTACGCGGCTGGAGAGACCCGATGACCGCCCTCGCCCTGCCCGCCGCCCGCTTCACCGACCTGCTCGCCGCCGAGTGGATCAAACTCCGTTCCCTGCGCTCCACCTACTGGGCCTTCGGCAGCGGGGCGCTGGCCGTCGTCGGCTTCAACGCGAACGCGGCCCGCGCCGACTACGTCAACTACCCGCACTACGGCGGCCCGATCCGCGACGACTTCGTGTACTGGGCGCTGCGGGACGCCTTCACCGCAGGGTCCGCCATGATCCTGGTGCTGGTGTGCGCGAGCATCGGCGCGATCACCGTCGTCGGCGAGTACGCGACGGGCCTGGTCCGTACGACGTTCACCGCCGTGCCGGACCGACGGGCCCTGATGGCGGCCAAGGTGGTCGTGCTGACGGTGGTCATGACGGTGTACGGCGCCCTCGTCGCCGCTGCCTCCTACGCCTCCTCGCAGGCCATCCTCGACGGGCGGGGCCTGGGCGTGCCGATCGGCCACCCCGGCGCCTGGCGGGTGGTCGTGGCGTCGGCCCTGCTCGCCCCGGTGTGTGCACTGGTCGGCCTGGGTCTGGGCGCGGTGATCCGGCACAGCGCCACGACGATGGTGCTGACGACGTTCGTCCTGCTGCTCCTGCCGTCCTTCGTCACGGACCGCTACCACTGGACGGCGTCGGTCCGCCACGCCCTTCCGTTCAACGCCTGGACGCGGATCGTGGACGTGGGCTTCGGGCGGTCCCACATGCTGGTCCCGAAGTATCCGGCCACCGTGGCGGGCGGGTGGGTCGTGTTGGCGGTGTGGGCGGCGGTTGCGGCCGTCGTGGCGGTGGTGGTCGTTGACCGGAGGGACGTATGAGAAACCCTGCATGCCGGCGGGGGTAAACCCCCCTTGTGACAAGGTAGTTGACCGGATGGGATGCGTCGGGGGCATCCGGGAGTCTCGTGTCCATGAAGGAGATCACGAAAAGCGCAGCCCTGATCGCCGCCGCCTCCGGCCTCGTCTTCGGTGCCGTCACGCCCCTCAGCGCGTCCGCCGCGGAGCAACCGCTCAAGTGGACCAGGTGCGCGGGCAGCGGCCTCGACCCCCGTCAGCAGTGCGCGACCCTCGAAGTTCCCATGGACCACGCCCACCCCGGCGGCCGCACGATCGACATCGCCGTCTCCCGCATCCCCGCCGAGAAACCCTCCGCCCGCCGGGGCGCCCTGCTGCTGATCGCCGGCGGGCCGGGCGGCACCAGCCTGAACGACCCCTCGGGGAAGGGGCAGAAGCTGCCGCAGGACGTCCGGGACGCCTACGACCTGATCGGGTTCGCGCCGCGCGGCAACGCGCCCTCCACCACGGTCGGTTGTGGCCTCGACCACGGCGATCTGGCCCTGTCGAAGCTGCGCCCCTGGCCCGCCCCGGACGGGTCCGTCACCGAGAACATGCGCACCGCCCGACGGGTGGCCGCCGCCTGCGCGGCCAACGGCAGCGAGCTGATGCGCCACATCACCACCAAGGACAACGCCCGCGACATCGACCGCATCCGCGCCGCGCTCGGCGAGCGCAGGCTGTCCGCGTGGGGCGTCTCGTACGGCACGTACGTCGGCGCCGCGTACAGCGAGATGTTCCCGCAGCGCACCGACCGCATCGTGCTGGACAGCAACGACAACCCCGACCCGGTCCGGGCGGAGCGGGCCTGGGTCGCCGCGTACGAGGCGGGCGTCGAGGACAACTTCCCCGAGTTCGCCAGGTGGGCCTCCGCGCCCGGCAACCCGTACCGCCTGGCCGGCACGGCCGCCGAGGTCCGCCCGCTCTTCCTCCGCCTCGCCGCCCGCCTGGACCGCGAGCCGCTCCCCTGGCCCGGCGCCAACCCGGAGGAACTGAACGGCAACGTGCTGCGCCAGACGATGCTGGACAGCCTCACCGACCCCGACAGGTACCCCACCCTGGCCAAGCTGATCACAGCCGCCCTGAAGCGCACCGTCCCGCCCGCGCCGACGGCCCCGCCGGACGCGGCCATGCAGAACGTGGTCGCGGTGAGCGCCGCCACCATCTGCAACGACGCCGCATGGCCGCGCGATGCCGCCACCTACCGGAGGGGAGTCGCCGAGAGCCGCGCCAAGCACCCGCTGACCGCGGGCATGCCGAGGAACGCCCTGGTGTGCGCCGCCTGGCCGTGGCAGCCGAAGGAGCCTCCGGTACGGATCACCGACCGGGGCCCGTCCAACGTCCTGCTCGTCCAGAACGAGCGCGACCTCGCGACGCCCCTGAGCGGCGCCCTGAAGCTCCGCGAGGCCCTCGGCCGCCGCGCGGTGATGGTCACCAACGACGCCACCGGTCACGAGGCCTATCTCGCCAACGGCACCAGGTGCGGCGACGAGACGGTCTCCCGCTTCCTGGCGACGGGCGAACGGCCGCGACAGGACATCCACTGCCGCTGACCACACTTCCGCCCTGCCCTGCCGGGCGCGCGGCCGGTCCGTCTACGGTGCCTGGCGTACGCAGGCCCGCCCATACTGGCGCGCCAGCGCGTGGAACGCCTCCTTCGGCTCCCAGTGCCAGGGCGAACGGGGGTCGTCGGGGCGGTCCTTGATGGTCTTGGTGATGCTGTAGCTCGCCATGTCGAGGTCGTAGCGCGGGTTGTCGGCGCGGTGCGGGGCGTCCGGGGTGACGAACTCGAAGGCCATCGCCGCGTACAGGCCCATCGACTCGAAGACGTCCAGCAGGCCGGTCAGATAGGCGGCCTGGGTGTGTTCGCTGCGGACGAGGTGGCCCTTGATCTCCTGCGGGTCCTTGTCGTAGTCGACGACGTCCCAGCCCATGCCGCCCGCCTCCGGGGCGCCGACGTAGGTGCAGGTCCCGAACTCGGTGACGGCGAGGGGTTTGCCCCAGCGGAGGTACTTCCTCAACTCGCTGACATGGACCGATTGTTGAGGGAAGTACGAGTAGTAGTCGATGCCCACGATGTCGAAGAGACGCCAGTCCACCTTGTCGTCCTGGGCGGCTGCATAGCTCAGTTTGCCGCGGAAGACGGACCGGCCCACCGCCGCCGCCCTCGCCGTGAAGCGGTCGAGGCGGCGCTGCATCTTCACGGGGTCGAAGTTGCCCTTCAGCATGTTCTGCACGCGGTCCAGGACCGTCTCCCCCGGCACGATCCCGGGCACCAGCAGCCAGAACTCGCAGCCCACGCTGAAGTCGACGCTCGCGCCCTGCCGCCGCAGCCGCTCCGCGAACCGGCCGCACTCGGCCAGGTGCTCGAGGATGTCGCGCTGCGGGGCGTCCGCGAGGGTCGGCTGAAGCCATACGTGCAGCCCCCGTTCGGCGGCCTCGGCGGCGGTGGCGGTCAGGCGTTCGACGCCGTCGCCGGTGACGTCGACGGCGTCGGCGTGCAGCCGGTCGCGGATGGCGCGGACGTCCCGCCGCATCCGGGCCGCACTCCACGCGGTCCCCGGCGTCTCGCCCTCGCCGACGGTGTAGACGACGCCGCGGTGCCGCAGGCCGCGTCCGGTCGCTGCGGCCGGGCCGGCCGGCAGCACCGCCGCCGACAGACCGAGGGCCGCCGCCCCTGCCAGAAACTGCGCCCGACTGATCCCCTTCGTCTTCTCCATGCCCCTCACTGTGGCGAGGACGCGCCCGCACCGCCGTCCGCCGATGGTCTACGGCCGGGCAACCAAGGGATGACGTACGGCGTCGGTCACTGAAGAGATCGACCTGCCGTACCGACCGAAGGAGACCGAGATCCCAGGCCGACGCACCCTGCTCACCGCAGGCACCGCCACCGCCGCAGCGCTCCTGACCAGCTCACCCGCCCACGCCGTCACCGGCGACCGGCTGCGCGAACTGGAACAGCACCACGGCGCCCGCCTCGGCGTGTTCGCACACAACGTGCGTACGAGGCAGACCGTCGGCCACCGCGCCGACGAGCTCTTCCCCGTCTGCTCGCTCTTCAAGACCCTGGCCACCGCGGCCGTACTGCGCGATCTGGACCGGCACGGCGAGGTCCTCGCGCGTCGCATCCACTACACGGAGGCCGACCTCGTCGACGGCTCGGACAAGACCAGGGAACACCTGGCCGAGGGCATGACGATCGCCGAACTCGCCGATGTGGCCATCCGCTACAGCGACAACACCGCCGGCAACCTGCTGCTGCGGGAGCTGGGCGGCCCCACCGCGATCACCCGGTTCGCCCGCTCGATCGGCGATCCGGTGACCCGTCTCGACCGCTGGGAGACCGACCTGAACTCGGCGGAGCCGTGGCGGATCACCGACACCACGACCCCGCGCGCGATCGGACGCTCGTACGCCCGCCTGGTCCTCGGCGACGCGCTCGACCGCCGGGACCGCGGACTCCTCACCCACTGGCTGCTGGGCAACACCACCAGCGGCAACCGTCTTCGCGCGGGGCTGCCCAGCTCGTGGACGGTCGCCGACAAGACCGGCGCGGGGTCCTACGGTGCGAACAACGACGCGGGCATCGCGTGGACACCGGACGGGACGCCGATCGTGCTGGCCGTGCAGGTGACGAAGCCCGACCGGGGCGCGGCGTGGGATCACGAGCTGATCGCGGAGACCGCGGCGGTATTGGCGAGTGCCCTCGGGTAGGCGGTGCGCGGATGTGCCACGAGTGATCAGAACCTGCGCACGTACCGCTTCTGCCACGGCGTCTCCACCGCGTGCCGGTCGTAGTGCGCTCGCACGTACGCCACGGCCTCCCCTGCCGGTACGCCGTCCAGGATCGCCAGGCAGGCCAGTGCCGTGCCGGTTCGGCCGCGGCCGCCTCCGCAGGCGATCTCGACGCGCTCGTCCGCCGTCCGCTCCCAGGCGGCGGTCAGCGCGGCGCGAGCGGCCGGGCGGTCGGTGGGGAGGCGGAAGTCGGGCCAGCGGATCCAGGTGAACTCCCAGGGCACGGGTGGGGGTTGTCGGCCCAGGAGGTAGAGGCCGTACGAGGGCGTGGGTGTCCCCGGGGCGAGGGGATGCCGTAGCCCGCGGCCGCGGACCAGTCGACCCGACGGCAGTCGCAGCACACCGGGGTCCGCGGGATGCCAGGTGTCCGTCATCGGTTCAGCGTACGGGCCTCGATGCCGCGGAAGTGGTGGCGGCGGACCGTCACCCCGGGTGCCGGACCGCCGCCTCCATCCACGTCCCAAGTCCGCAGTGACATGCGCCAACTCCCGCCCTTTCCCACCGCCATTGGCCCGACCTCTGGCAGCTACGCCATTCGTGTGCGGTCCCTTGACCGCCCCCTGCGCCCCTCCTATGGTCGCGGCTGACGGGCCGGACGTAGGACGTCGTATCTCCGTGCTCTTCGATGGCACTCCCCGCTGGAGGACACCGTGCAACGCCGGACCTTCCTGAAGTACACCGGCGCGCTGGGTGCGGCCACCGCCGTCTCCGCGTCGCTGTCGGCCTGTTCGTCCGGGCCCCAGTCCACCAACGACACCGGCGGCGGGGGCGGCAGGGACCGCACGCTGACGGCGGTCATCGGCTACGGCAACGACGGCACCTGGGACCCCACCCAGACCGCGTCCGCCTTCTGCATGGCCGCCAACAACCACATCTACGAGGGACTGCTCGACACCGACCCGATCTCCCGCGAGCCGTACGCGGCGCTCGCGACCGCGGTGCCGAAGGACCCGAACGCCACCTCCTGGAAGTTCACCCTGCGGGCAGGAGCGAAGTTCCACGACGGGAAGCCCGTCACCGCCGACGACGTCGTCTTCGTCTTCGACCGGATCCTCGACCCGAAGACACAGACCCTCGCCAAGGGCTTCTTCGCGAGCTGGCTGAAGGAGGTCCGCAGGATCGACGCCCAGAACGTCGAGTTGGTGCTCAGGTTCCCCTTCCCGGACGGGCTCTCCCGGCTCACCCTCGCGAAGATCATGCCGAGGCACGTCTTCTCGGAGCCGGGTGCCTGGGACAAGGCCGTCACGGGTCTCGCGATCGGCTCGGGGCCGTACCGGCAGTCCGCCCACCACCCGAAGTCGAACACCACCTTCGAGGCGTTCGCCGACTACAACGGCCCGCGCCCGGCGACCTTCAAGAAGATGAACTGGCTGACGATCGTCGACGCCGCACCGCGCGTCGCCAGGATCTCCGGCTCCGGCGCGGGCGCGCAGATCTCCGACAACATCCCGTACGCCAACATCGAGCAGCTCAAGCGCGGCGGATTGACGGTCGCGGGCGGGGCCGGCATGAACAACCTGTTCCTGATGTTCAACACCCGGCACAAGCCCTTCGACGACGTACGGGTGCGGCAGGCGCTGCACTACGCCATCGACACCGAGAAGATGGTGCAGGTCGCGCTGAAGGGGCACGGGAAGCCGTCGTCCTCGTTCCTGAACGAGGGAAATCCCGGCTACCGGCGGGCGACGACCGTCTACGACTACGACCCGGAGAAGGCGAAGGCCCTGCTGAAGGCCGCCGGGGTCACGAACCTCAGCATCGACATCCTCGCCGTGAACGTGAGCTGGATCGTCGACTGCCTGCCGACCATCAAGGCGTCGTGGGATGCGATCGGGGTCCGTACGGCCCTCTCGCCGCAGGAGACCACCGCCGTCTTCACCAAGATGGACCAGCAGCAGGACTACCAGGTCGTCGCCGCGGCCTCGAACCCCAACCAGTTCGGCCTCGACGCGGACCTGATCATGCACTACAACTACGGCCCCGCCAACCTGTGGATGCAGTACACGCGCTGGGCCGACAACTCGGTCGCCAGGCAGCTCTTCAAGGACATGGACCGGGCCACCCGGGAGGCCGACCCGGCGAAGAAGAAGGCGATGATCCAGGACTACATCGACGTCGTCGCCGAACAGGCCGTCCTCTACCCGGTCGTCCACAACGAGCTGATGACCGCCTGGGACCCGAAGAAACTCACCGGCATAAGGGCACAGCCGTATCCCGGCATCAACCTGCTCCAGGCCAAGTGGGTCTAGCCCCATGGTCGCGGTTCTCCGCATCCTGCTGCGCCGGATCGCCCTGCTCGTGCCGCTGATGCTCGGCATCGTGCTGTTCGTGTTCCTGGTGATGCGCTTCTCGGACGTCGACCCGGCGTCCGCGTTCTTCCAGGGCGCGAACCCCACCCCGCAGCAACTGCACGACTTCCGCGAGCAGAACGGCCTGCTCGACCCGCTGCCCGTGCGCTACGTCCACTTCGTCGGCGACCTGCTCCACGGCGACCTGGGCACCAGCGCCCTGACCCGCGCCCCCGTCGTCGACCAGGTCACCACCGCGCTGCCGCTCACCCTCCAGCTCACCTTCCTGGGCCTCGGCATCGCGGTCGTACTGTCCCTGGTCGGCGGGGTGACGGCGGCGATCTACCGGGACCGGCTGCCCGACCAGATCATCCGGGTCGTCTCGCTCACCGGCGTCGCGGCCCCCGGGTTCTGGCTGGCGCCGCTGATGATCCAGTACCTGGCGGTCGACCAGGGCTGGTTCCCGACCGGCGGCTACATCAACCCGGCCGACTCCTTCACCGGCTGGCTCAAGACCATGGCCCTGCCCGCCCTCGCACTGTCACTGCCGGTCGCGGCCCAGCTCACCCGGATCGTCCGGACCTCCGTGGTGGAGGAGCTGGACAAGGACTACGTCCGCACGGCGATCGGCAGCGGCCTGCCGCCACGCGTGGTGGTGGGCCGCAACGTGCTGCGCAACGCCCTCGTCAACCCGCTCACCGTGCTGGGCCTGCGCGTCGGGTATCTGCTCGGCGGTGCGGTCGTCATCGAGACGATCTTCTCGCTGCCCGGCATGGGCAAGCTGATGATCGACGCCGTGAAGAACGGCGACCCTGCCGTCGTCCAGGGCGTCGTGCTGACGACGGCGACCGGCTTCGTGGTCGTCAACCTGGTCATCGACATCCTCTACCTGCTGGTCAACCCGCGACTGAGGGACACGACCGCATGACCTCCCCGTTCCCGCAGTTCACGCGCAAGAGCCTCGCCGAGGCGCTGTCCCGGCCGGGCGTCCGCCTGCGCGGCCTGCGCCGGCTGCCGCCGCTGTCGAAGACCGCGGTCTGCTTCCTGGCCGTCGTGGTGCTGGTGGCCCTGCTGGCGCCCCTGCTCGCGCCGGACGACCCGCTCGACCAGCAGCCGCCCGTGGACGGCACCGGGCACCCGTCCGCCGAGCACTGGATGGGCCAGGACAGCCTCGGCCGGGACATCCTCAGCCGGCTGATGTACGGCGCCCGCTGGTCGCTCGCGATCGGCTTCGGCGCGACCGCCCTCGCACTGGTCGTGGGCGCGCTGATCGGCGCGGTCGCGGCCACCTCCCGCAAGGGGGTCGACGAGACGCTGATGCGCTGCCTGGACGTGGTGATGGCGTTCCCGGGCATCGCGCTCGCGGCCGTCCTGGTCGCCGTGTTCGGCGGTGGGATCACCGTGCTGATCTGCGCGATCGCGTTCCTGTTCATGCCGCCGGTGGCGAGGGTCGTCCGGGCGAACGTCCTCGACCAGTACGGCGAGGACTATGTGACGGCGGAACGGGTGATCGGCGCCCGGACCCCGCACATCGTGCTTCGTCATGTTGCCGTCAACTGTGCCGCTCCGGTGCTGGTGTTCTGCACGGTGCAGGTCGCCGAGGCCATCGCCTTCGAGGCGTCGCTGTCCTTCATCGGGGCGGGGGTTCGTCCTCCGGACCCCTCTTGGGGCAGTGTCATCGCGGACGGCAAGGACATGGTGTTTATCGGGGGGTGGTGGGCGACCGTCTTCCCGGGGCTGCTGATTCTGGTGACCGTGTTGTCGCTGAACATTCTGTCGGAGGGGGCGTCGGACGCCTGGGCGGCGCCTTCGGTGCGGGAGGTCGACGTACGCGGGGGCGATGACCGGTTGGAGGCTCCGGAGCCGGGCAGCGGGGAGGTGTTGCAGTTGCCGGGGCTGACGGCGGCGGCTGCCCGGTTGCGTGCCAGGCGTTCGTCTGCGTCCCTTCCCGGCACTGCAGTTCTGGCAGTCGAGAATCTCTCCGTCGGTTTTGAAGGACGGCATGGCGGTGTGGACATCGTCGACGGGATCAGCTTCGAGGTGTACCCCGGTGAGGTCCTGGGCGTGGTGGGCGAGTCGGGCTGCGGGAAGTCGCTGACGGCTCTGGCGATCATGGGGCTGGAGCCGAAGGGGGCCGGGGTCCGGGGCCAAGTACGCTTTGGTCAACGGGAGTTGCTGACCGAGCCCATGAAGGTACGACGTCGTCTCCTCGGCCACGAGATGGCGATGATCTACCAGGACGCGCTGTCGTCCCTCAACCCCGCCATGACGATTCGCGCCCAGCTCAAACAGGTCGTACGGCGCGGAGGCCGGCGTGGTCCCGCCGAGCTGCTGGCGATGGTCGGCCTCGACCCCGGCCGCACCCTGCGCAGCTACCCGCACGAACTCTCCGGCGGCCAGCGCCAACGCGTGCTGATCGCCATGGCGCTGTCCCGCGACCCGAAGCTGATCGTCGCCGACGAGCCGACGACGGCGTTGGACGTGACGGTCCAGGCGCAGGTCATGGAGCTGCTGTTGCGGCTGCGCGAGGAGCTGGGCTTCGCGCTGATCCTCGTCTCGCACGATCTGGCGCTGGTCGCGGACGTCACCGACCGGGTGGTGGTGATGTACGGCGGCCAGACCGTGGAGACGGGTGTCACCGCCGACCTGGTGGAGGCGCCGGCCCACCACTACACGCGCGGCCTGCTCGGCAGCGTGCTCTCCCTGGAGTCGGCGGCCGAGCGGATGACACAGGTCAGGGGCGTGGTTCCCTCCCCCGCGGACTTCCCGGCGGGCTGCCGTTTCGCCGACCGCTGCCCGCTCGCCACCGAACTCTGCCGCACGACCCCGCCCGGTCTGCGGGGCACGCCGACGCACACGGCGGCCTGTCACCATCCGGCGGTCGAACTGGTGACCTCGGAGCCGGAGGCCGTTCAGTGAACGCGATGCACGCGATCGTCGAGCTGTCCGACGCCCATGTCGTCCACAAGGCGCGCAGCGGCGGCCTGTTCACCAGGGACAGGGTGTACGCGCTGACCGGCGCCGACCTCGCGGTGGCGCCCGGCGAGACGGTGGGCGTCGTCGGCGAGTCCGGGTGCGGCAAGTCGACGCTGGCGAACGTGCTGGTCGGGGTGGTGCGGCCGACCTCCGGCACGGTGTCCTTCCAGGGCCGCGACCTGTGGTCGATGCGCCCGGCCGAACGCAGGGCGGCCGTCGGCGGCAGCACCGGCATGATCTTCCAGGACCCGTCGACGGCTCTGAACCGCCGGCTGCCGGTGCGGCAGATCCTGCGGGACCCGCTGGACGTGCACGAGCAAGGGACGCGACCCCGACGCGAGGACCGGGTACGCGAGTTGATGTCCCTGGTCGGCCTCCCCCGAGCGCTGGCCGACGCGCTGCCCGGCCAGCTGTCGGGCGGCCAGCGTCAACGAGTGGCGATCGCACGGGCGTTGGCCCTGAACCCCCGCCTGGTGGTGGCGGACGAACCGACGAGCGCGTTGGACGTCTCGGTACGCGCCCAGATCCTGAACCTGCTCCTGGACCTGAAGGAACGCCTGGACCTGGCCCTGGTCTTCGTCTCGCACGACATCCAGACGGTACGGCGGATGAGCGACCGCGTGATCACCATGTACCTCGGCCGGATCGTCGAGGAGTCCCCGGCGGCAGTCGTCACGGACCGCGCCCGGCACCCGTACACCCGTGCCCTGTTCTCGGCCACCCCGGGCCTCCTGAACCCCATCGACCCCATCCCCCTCACCGGCCCGGTCCCGTCGGCGACACGCCCGCCGAGCGGATGCCCGTTCCGCACGCGGTGCTGGAAGGCGGAGGAGGTGTGCGCGGCGGAAATGCCGGACTTCTCGGCCGCGTCCTCCGCGGGACACCGCTTCCGCTGCCACCATCCTCTGGAGGAGACCCAGTCGCCCCAGGACCTTGTACGCCAGAACCGCCCCACGGAGCCCTCATGACCTTCCCCGCCCCGCTCACCGGTGTCGTCCCTCCCGTCTGCACGCCCCTGACACCGGACCGCGAGGTGGACGTCCCCTCCCTGCTCAGGCTGGTCGACCACCTGGTGGGCGGCGGGGTGCACGGGCTGTTCGTGCTGGGGTCGTCCTCGGAGGCGGCGTTTCTGCGGGACGGGCAGCGCAGGCAGGTGGTGGAGTCGGTGGTGGCCCATGTGGCCGGTCGACTCCCCGTGCTGGCCGGGGCGATCGACATGACGACGCCGAGGGTGCTGGATCATGTGGCGGCGGTGACGGCTGCGGGGGCGGATGCGGTGGTGGTGACGACGCCGTTCTACGCGGGCACGCACCCGGCGGAGATCGCGCGCCACTACCGGCTGGTCGCGGCCGCGTCGCCGGTGCCGGTGGTCGCGTACGACATCCCTGCCGCCGTGCACACGAAACTGCCGGCGGACGTCGTGCTCGACCTGGCCGCCGAGGGCGTGCTCGCGGGGCTCAAGGACTCGAGCGGTGACCTGGCCGGCTTCCGGGAGGTGGTCAACGGTGCGCGCGATCGGTCCGGCATCACCGGTTTCAGTGTTCTGACCGGCTCGGAACTGGTCGTCGATGCGGCGCTTGCGATGGGGGCGGACGGGGCGGTGCCCGGGCTCGCCAATGTCGATCCTCATGGGTACGTCCGCCTGGACGGGCTGTGTCGCTCGGGGGACTGGGAGGGGGCTCGGGCCGAACAGGAGCGGCTGTGCGCCCTGTTCGGGATGGTGCGGGTGGGTGACCCGGCGCGGATGGGCGGCAGTTCCTCGGCCCTCGGCGCGTTCAAGGCGGCGCTCCATTTGCGAGGCGTCATCGACTGTCCGGTGACGGCGGAGCCGCAGGTGCCGCTGTCTCCCGACGAGGTGGAGCGGGTGGGGAAGTTCCTGGCGACGGCGGGCCTGCTGTAGGGGTTTTCGCCCCCGCCGCCCCTTCCCGTCCCGACCCTGGGGGCTCCGCCCCCAGACCCCCACTTCGGCCTCAAAGGCCCCATCAAGCGCCGAGCGACGACCACCGTCGACATTCAGAAGGGGTGCCCCTCAGAGAGGGGCACCCCTTCTGCCGCTAGCAGTTGCGCGCACAAAGCGCAAGCTCTGAAGACCCAGGCACTCAAGTGGTCCTCCCCTGGCGATGCTTGTCGCCCATCTGCAACTCATGGACTCAACCAAAGGAGGCACCTTGCGCGCCACACGCACGTTCCTGGCCACGGCCGCGGTCCTGGCCATGGCAACCGTCAACGCCCCCGCGTCATCCGCCCAGCCCCTCAGCCCCTCCTCCTACAACGGCTGCGTCCACGCCTACGCCCAAACCGGCTTCAGCGGTCCCGACACCTGGCTCTGTTCTACTGACCAGGAGTGCCACTACGTCGGTGACGGTTGGAACGACCACATCCGGTCCGCTCGCACCCAGGACGGCGCCGTGAACGTGGAGCTGTGGGACAACTACGACTGCTCTGGGGGCTCTATCACCGTCGACCCCACCGGCTACAACAGCATCGGGGCATGGGTGAGCGCCTACCGCGTCATAATCGTCCACTAGCCAGGGCCGACGGCGTGCCTGTCCGCGGGGACATGCACGCCTACCGAGGCGGCGTGTTCACGGCAGAATTGCAGTGCGGCCCCGGACGCACCACCGGGAGATCATCCAGGGCCGCCGACACCTGCACGCACCAGATCGCAGTTCTGGCGACACGTCTGTTACCGGGATGGACACGACCGGCGTCACCCAGATGGAGTCACGAGCAGCACGGTCCACCGGTTCGACCAGGCCGAAGAGGTCCCTCCTCCGGTTTGCACCCGAATGACTCCGTCAGGTGCCGGCGACCGCAGCCGCGGAGCTTCGGGGTTCGAAACGAAGCAGCCCCCACTGGCTTGACCGTAGATCTCTCAGTCTGCGGCGGTTCACCTCATACGGAGAAGCCTCGTCATGCGGGCCAACGGTCGGCTCAGGGCACGAGTGGGTCGGCGGAGCGGCTTTGGGGTGGCGCTGCTTTGGTGCGAGTGATCATGACCCCGCAAAGCCGTTGAGCCGACCGACCCAGCCACGACGTACCCCTTCTCTGGAGTGGTGATCGCCAGAGCCGGTCTTGCCGGAGTTGTGGCGGGTCGGCAGGTAGACAGTCATGGCGACGGCGTCGCCGGCGGGAGCTGACGTCGACGCCTGCCCACGGACGCGCATAATCGCCGGCCTGCGTGCTCGGAACAGGAGGCCCCAGGGCTGCGAGCACAAGCAGGGCCAGTGGACCCCGTGTGGACCGCCTAACCCGCGCGACGCTCGATCCCGGTACGCTGTACCCGCTCCGCCCCTGGTGGGCGGCAGCGGGGTGGGCCGCCCGAGCGGCCCAAGGGAACGGTCTTGAAAACCGCTACCCCAGTTCGGACACCGGCACCCTGCGGAACTCGATCGTCTCGTAGGGCCCCGACACCCCCGTCTCGTACAGCAACCCCACCGTGCCCCGATCGACCTGCACCAGGTCGGAGTACGCGGCCGGCGATGCCGACACCGTCAGCACCTTCGTGAACGTCCCCCCACCGTCCTCGCTCCGCCAGATCGCCATCGCCCGCCGAGCGTTCGGCACGGACGGCCCCGAGAACAGCAACGGCGCCTTGCGGCCAGCGAGTTGGAGCACGCTCCCCTGGACCACCGGAACGTCGTTCAGTGTCGGCTGCACCGTGTACGGCCGGTCCAGGGACTCCCCACCGTCACCGGAGTACGTGTCGAGCCGGTTGCCGACACTCGTCCCGTTCTGGTCCCGGGCACTGAAGTACAGCCTCCCGTCGGGGAGTTGAGCGGCCGTGGACTCGTTCGCGTTGCCCACGCCGTCGTACGAGGAGTCCACGAAGCCCAGTCGCCAGCTCCGCCCGCCGTCGTCGCTGTAGATGGCGTGCGCGCCGTAGTACCTGGCCTCCTGGCCGGTGTCGGGCGAACCGGCGGGCGGAGCCGCGGAGTGGTCGGCGGGGACGACCAGGCGTCCGGCGTGCGGGCCGCGGGTCAGGGCGACGGCGTGGCCCGGCCCGGTCGCGTACCAGCGCCAGCCCGCCGGCTTCACCTCGTGCGTGATGTCCCGCGGCGGCGAGAAGTGCCGCCCGTCGTCCCGGCTGCGCTGCACGAACACCCGTCGGCTCTGCTCCGCCGTGACCTCGCCCCGCGTTATCTGCGCCTCGGTGACCGCACCGCTGTTGTAGGAGGTCAGCAGGACGACCGCACCGGTGCGCGGGTCGACGACGGGGGCGGGGTTGCCCCGGGTGTCCCCGTTCCCGGCGGCCACCACGTGCAGCGGGCCCCAGGTGCAGCCCCCGTCGACGGAGCGTCTGAGGACGACGTCGATGTTCCCGGTGTCCCCGGCACCGCCCAGCCGGCCCTCGGCGAAGGCCAGCACCGTGCCGCGGCCGGTCACGACCGTGGCCGGGACGCGGTAGGTGTCGTAGCCGCCCTCGCCCGAGACGTACGGGACGGAGGACGTGCAGCCGGTGGCCGCGTGGGCCGGTGCGAGGGCCGTGAGCGGGGTGAGGAGCACGGTGGCTGCGAGGAGGGTGCGGCTCAGGAAAGTCACCGTCAGATCGTCCCCGGGGTGACGAGTCCCGACTCGTAGGCCACGATGACCAGCTGCGCCCGGTCCCGCGCCGCCAGCTTCCCCATGATCCGGCTGACATGGGTCTTCGCCGTCAGCGGGCTCAGCCCCAACGCCTCGCCGATCTCGGTGTTGTTGAGCCCGCGCGCCAGCAGGGTCAGCACCTCCCGCTCCCGGTCGGAGAGGCATTCCGGCCCGCCGGTCACGGGCGCGGACGGGCTGCGCAGGAACCGCTCGATCAGCCGTGCCGTCGGGCCCGGTGACAGCAGCGCCTCGCCCGCGGCCACCGTACGGATGGCGTCCAGGAGTTCGGCCGGGCGGGTGTCCTTCACCAGGAAACCGGAGGCCCCCGCGCGCAGCGCCTCCACGATGTTCTCGTCGGTGTCGTAGGTGGTGAGGACCAGGACCCGTACGCCCGCCAGGTCCTCGTCGGCGGCGATCAGCCGGGTCGCCTCGATGCCGTCCAGGTCGGGCATGCGGATGTCCATCACCACCAGGTCGGCGCGCTCGCTGCGGGCCAGTGCCACGGCCTCCCGGCCGGTGGCCGCCTGACCGACGACCTCCATGTCCCGCGCCGACTCGACGAGCATGGCGAACGCCGCCCGTACGAGGGTCTGGTCGTCGGCCAGCAGTACGCGGATGGTCATCCGCCGCCCTCCCCCGTGGTCGTCAGCGGCAGTACGGCCGTCACCTCGAAACCGCCCTGTGCCCGCGGCCCGGCGTCGAGTGTGCCACCCACGCTGCGGGCCCGCTCCCGCATGCCGACGAGCCCGAAGCCGGGCGCGGTGCCGGGCGTGGGTCCGGTGCCGTCGTCGGTGACGGACAGGTGCAGGGCGCCCTCGTCGTCGTACAGGTCGACGCGTACGGCCGGTTCGGGGCCCGCGTGCCGTACCGCGTTGGTCAGCGCCTCCTGCACGATGCGGTACGCGGCGGCGCCGACGGCGGGCGGGGCCTGCCGTACCCGTACCGTCTGCTCGACGCGCGCGCCCGCGAGCCGTGCCGTCTCCACCAGGTCGGGCAGACCGTCGAGGCCGGGGAGGGGGCCGCGGCCGTCCGCCGAGTCGTTCTCGCGGAGCACCTCCAGCGTCGTCCGCACTTCTCCCCGCGCCGTCCGGCACGTCTGGGCGATGTCGTCCAGGGCCTTCGCCACCGTCTCCCGGTCCAGGCGTTCGGGGTCGGCGGCCAGGACGTGCGCGGCCACCGACGTCTGCACGCCGATGAGGGTGATGGTGTGGGCGAGCAGGTCGTGCAGGTCACGGGCGATCCGCAGCCGTTCCTCGGCGACCCGGCGGCGGGCCTCCTCCTCCCGGGTGCGTTCGGCGCGCTCGGCTCGTTCGACGATCGCCGCGACGTACTGGCGGTAGTAGCGGACGTCGACGCCGCAGAAGAGCGTGGCGATCACCCAGCCGGAGATGCGCAGCATCTCGACGGCCTGGTGGGTGCTGACCGTGAGCATCGCGACCGTGGAGACGCCGAGGACGACGACGCCCGCGAGGATGGTGCGCAGGGGGCGGCCGGTGACGGCGACCGTGTAGAGCGCGACGATCGTGGCCGGGGTGGCCGCGAAGTGGTTGTTCTGCAGGGCGTGGTACGGCACGAGCAGCGCCAGCCCCGCGGTCAGCACCAGCAGCGGGCGGCGCCGCCGCCACACCAGCGGCACATGGGCGGCCAGCAGCAGCGTCCAGCCGAGCGCGTCCGGGCGGCGGCTCTGGTCGGTGGACAGCGCCAGGCCCACGGCCACGACGGTGAGCACGGCGGCGAGGATCGCGTCGTTGCGGGTGCCGTGCGGGGCGGTGCGGGGATCACGGTTGACCACCGCCATGATCCGCTCGATCCGTTCGCCCCCGCGCGGCCGCGTCGCTGTCGTCGTCTGTGTCACGTGGTTCATCTTCCGCGCTGCACCAGAGGTCTTCCTCGCGATGTCCGCGCCGGTCACACTGGCCGGCCTGCTTTTCTGCCGGGGGTCCGGGGGTTGTCCCCCGGGAAAGTGCAGCACACCGGCTCCGGCTGCCGCTCGGTCCGCACCGGCTCCGGCTCCCGCGACAACCTTCCCGGCCACCACACCCGCCGCCCCAGCAGCATGCTCGCCGTCGTCACCAGGTACGTCCGGACGAGGAAGGTGTCCAGCAGCACGCCCACCGCGATCACGAACCCGAGCTCGACCAGCGGTACCAGCGGCAGCGTGCCCAGCACCGCGAAGGTCGCGGCGAGTACGACTCCCGCGGAGGCGATGACCCCGCCGGTGGTGCGCAGGGCGGTGAGCGCCGCCGCCTCGGGCTCGGCACCGGCGACGGACTCCTCGCGCATGCGGTGCATGAGGAAGATGCCGTAGTCGACGCCGAGGGCCACCAGGAAGACGAAGGACAACAACCCCAGCCCCGAGTCGGTGCCCTGGAAGCCCAGCACCGGCCCGAACACCAGCCCGCCGATTCCGAGCGCCGCGCCCCACACCGCGACCACCGCGACGAGCAGCATCAGCGGCGCGATCAGGCTCCGTAGCAGGCCCGCGAGGATCACGAACACGGCGGCGAGGACCAGCGGCACGACGACCTCGCGGTCCCGGGCCTGACTGTCGGCCAGGTCGAGCTGCTGGGCGCTGGGACCGCCGACGTAGGTGCCGTAGGTGCCGTCGAGCCCGGCGCGCAGGGCCTCGATGGTGCGGGTCTCCTCCTTCGACTCGGGGGCCGCGCGGGCGAAGACGGAGACCTCCGTCCAGCCGGAGCCGGTGCGGCCGGTCGTCGCCTGGGCGACCCCGTAGGTGGTGCGGGCCTTGGCCAGGACGGCGTCGGCCTTCGGGGCGGGGGCGATGACGGTGATGGACCGGCTGCTGTGCCCGGGGTAGGCGCGGGCCAGGGTCCGGGCGGCGGAGATCGACTCGGGCCGCCGGGTGAAGGAGTCCTCCTGCTTGAGGGTGCCGGGGAGGTTGAGTGCGCCCAGCGCGAGCGCGCCGAGAAGCACGGCGCCCAGGGCGAGTACGACGACCGGGCGGCGCGTGGCCGAGCTGCCCATCGCCGCGAACAGCGACCGCCGCGCCTTGGGCTCGCTGCCGAAGGCCGGGATCAGCGGCCAGAAGACGCGGCGGCCGAGGAGGACCAGCAGGGCGGGCAGCAGGGTGATCATCGCGGCGAGTGCGGCGAGCACGCCCACCGTGCCGACCGGGCCCATGCCACGGCTGCTGTTGAGGTCGGCGGCGAGCAGGCACAGCAGTCCGGCCGCGACGGTGCCGGAGGACGCGAGGACCGCCGGGCCGCAGCCGCGCAGGGCGGCGCGCATCGCGTCGTACGGGCGCTCGTGGCGTCGTAGTTCCTCGCGGTACCGGGAGATGAGCAGCAGGGCGTAGTCGGTGCCCGCGCCGAGCACGAGGACCGTCATCACGCCGCCGCTCTGTCCGGTGACGGTGACGCCGAAGGCCTCGTGCAGGCCGTACGCGGCGGCCATCGCCATGCCCGCGGCAACACCGGCGACGGCGAGCGGCACCAGCCACAGGAACGGGCTTCGGTAGATCAGGACGAGCAGGGCCGTGACGACGCCCAGGGTGGCGTAGAGCAGAGTGCCGTCGATGGAGCCGAAGACCTTGCTCATGTCGGTGTTCAGGCCGCCCGGCCCGCCGACCTCCACGCTGAGCCCCGCGCCGCCGTTCGCGAGCGCGCGCACGCCGTCGACGAAGGCGTCCCGCTTCTTGTCGTCCTGGCCGGGCCGGGTGCTGGAGACCGGGTACATGAGGGTGGTGCCGTCGCGGGACGGGACCGCCTTCGGGGTGCCGGTGAGCTCGTACTTGCTCCCGATCTCGGCGACCTGCGCACCCGCCTTCTCCCGGTCGGCCGCGGTGAGGCCGCCGTCGCGGTGGTAGACGAGCACCAGGTCGGTGGCCTGTCCGCCCGGCAACCGGTCCTGGACACGGGCCACTTGGGTGGAGTCGGCGCTGTCGGGCAGGTAGTCCACGGACCGGTTCTGCTGGATGCCGGAGAACTTCCCGGCGAACGGTCCGGCGAGCACGAGCGCGGCCAGCCACAGCCCGAGCACCACCCAGGGCACGGCACGCCGTCCCCCTGTCTTCCGTATGCCTGTCCTTGCGGCCCCCATCGACGGGCCTCCCTCCGGTGGGGATGTCTGGGTCGGTTCCAGACTCCCGGCGCGCGGGGGGCGGTTCGTCGGGCGTGAGGGCGAGTTCAGGGGTACTGCCGGGGGTGGTCCGGGGACGGCGTTACTCCCGCGGGAGTAACGCCGTCGGGCCTCCCGCCGATTTCCGGTGCGGTCTTGCCCTTCCGGGTACGGGCAAGTAGCAATGCAAGTCGTCCCATTCGCATCCGACGGGGGAGCGCGTTCATGGTGACCCTTCTCTTCGTGCACGGAACCGGTGTGCGCGAGCCCGACTACGGCAAGGCCCTCAGGACCATCCGTACCGAGGTCAGGGCCCGGCGCCCGGACGTCCGGGTGGAGCCGTGCGACTGGGGCTCGGCCCTCGGGTCGCATCTCCGGGCCGGCGGCGCCTCCATCCCGGGCTTCGTCGACCAGGACGGCAAGGGCCCCGCCGCGCCCGCGCCGGAGGACGAGGAGGTGGCACGCTGGGCGCTGCTGTACGCCGACCCGCTGGCGGAGCTGGAGCTCCTGGTGCTCACGTCGGCCGCCGCCACGCCGGCGCCGTTCGTGCCGGGCGCGGTGGCGCGCGGGGACACGCTGCTGGCCGACCTGACCCGCCTCGCCGACCACGACTCGCTGCGCGCGGCCTGGGCGGACGCGGGTCTGGACGTACCCTTGCAGCAGGCCGCCGACGCACTGCACGGCGCGCCTGAGCTGCGCCGGGCCGCCGCGGCCGGCGCCACCGCGGTCGTACTGCCCCGGCTGACCGCCCGTGCGCTGGTGGCCTACGCCCTCAACCGGAGCGACGATGATGCCGGACGCCTGCCGGCCGGGAGGCGCGACGAGTTGGTGGACCGTCTCACCGAGGCGCTCGGCGGTGACGTACGCGGCATCCCGGAGGCGGTGTCGGCGGCGGTCCGCTTCTCGGCCCGCCTGTTCGAGAGCGCGCTCGGCAACCGGCTGGCCGTGGCCCGCCGTACGGCCTGGAGCGGCAAGTCGGTGGGCTTCTTCGGGGACATCATGCGCTATCTGGTGCGCGGTGAGGCGGTGCGTGCGGTCGTCTCCGAGGCGGTACGGGCCCAGTCCGGTCCCGTGGTGCTGCTCGGCCACAGCCTGGGCGGCATCGTCTCCTTCGACCTGCTGGCCTCCGGGACCCTGCTGGACGGCGCCGCGACGGGCCCCGGTGCCCGCCCCCGCAAGGTCGCGGCCCTGGTCACGGTGGGCTCGCAGGCGCCGCTGCTGTACGAACTGGACGCCCTGCCGTCCCGCCCGTTCGGCAGCGGCCTGCCCCCGGGCTTCCCGCCCTGGACCAACGTCTACGACCGCCGGGACCTGCTGTCCTACCGGGCGGCGCCGGTGTTCGACACCGAGGCGACGGACGTGCGGGACGTGGAGGTCGACAACCGGCAGCCGGTGTCGGCGGCGCACAGTTCGTACTGGGGCAACGAGCACTTCTACTCGGTGCTGTGCGGCGTGCTGGACCGGGCCGCGGGTCAATGAGCCGCGTGGGCACGGCAGTTCGCGGTACCGAGGGCAGGGCCCGTATCCTGACGTGTTCCAGCCGGTGTGCCGACGGGAGTACCGTCCGGCTTGCCCACCACGGTGCGAGGGGGAACGCGCGTGGCGAGACGCAGATTAGACGACGTCCAGCTCGAGCTCGTGGAGGCCGTCGTGACGGTGCTCAAGGACCCCGGCGGCGGTCTGGGATCCGAGGGTGCCCGCAGGTTCTGGCGGCAGATGCTCGACGAGACGCTGGAGGGGCTGCCGCAGGACAGCTACCCCACCCCGCACCTGGAGTTCCTGACCCTGGTGCACGCCTGCGCCGGACGGCCGCGCGGCCTGGCGTCGCTGGCCCGGGTGACCGCCCTGGTGGCTCCCGCGCTCGCGGACCCGCTCCAGCCGTTGCTGGAGGAGTGGCGGGCCCATGAGGTCTTCGAGGGCAGGGACTGGCGGCCCCTGCGCCAGGTGCTCCAGCTGCAACTGCCCGAACTGGCCGCGATCGTCGCCGAGTCGACCAGCGGCCGGCACGTCCTTCCCCCGCACTGCGCGACGCCCTGGCAGACCTTCGTGTACCTCGCCGACCTCAACTCCCCGGCGAGCGGCCTGCCGCCGGCCATGGTGCTGCTCGAGTGGCTGGCGCACTGTCCCGAACTGGCCTCGGCGGTAGGGGAGATAAGAGCCTGGAACGACCACTTCGCCGAGAAGTGGGAGCTGGCCGAGGGGCCCGAGGGGCTGCACAGCCTGCGCCGGAACCTGGAGTCGGCGCACCGCGCCGAACGCGCCCCCCTGGCGGTCGCCGTCGGCGGCTCGTACGGCGGCGTCGCGGAGGAGCCCCCGGCCGGCGCAGGTCAGCAGCCGGAGGGCCCCGAGGAGGAGGGGCCGCCGGTCATCCGCCTGTACATCAGGGTGGCCCGCGACCGCACGCCCCAGCCGAGCAGCCGCCGGCGCACCCCTCGACCCCCGCGCTACCACCTGTCGGCCTGTGTGAAGTACGCCGACTCCGCCGCTCTGCAGCGGCAGCCGGAGGCGGAACCACAGGACCTGGTGACCCGCGATCGGCTTCCGGCGGCCGTCGCGGAGTTGCTGACGAAGATGGCGGTGATGTGGCACAACCGGTCGGAGAGCGTGGCCCTGGAGTTCTTCCTGCCCCTGGAACTGCTCACGGAGGCGGTCGAGTTCTGGAACCGCGATCCCGCCCGTGGTTTCGAGAATCCGCTGCTCAGCACCTACCGGGTGTCCGTTCACAGCCTCGATCGCATACAGCGGCGCGAATTCCACCGCGCATGGCGGGCGCGCTGGTCGCAGTGGCGGAAGAACGAGACACATTGGAGGGAGTTCGGGGGCAACCCGGAGCACACACGGCGCGTTGTGCACGAGTGTGCCCCGGAGCCGACGCTCACCGTCGACAAGCATCTGTCACGACTGGACGCCGCTGTGGGAAGCGACGATGATGTGGTCGGCATGCTGCTGTGCGAACCGCCGTGGGAGCAGGGCGAGTTGGGCATGCAGGAGGTGAGGCTGGCCCTAGAACTGGGAGTGCCCGTACTGATGTTCCACCGTGACAGCGTCGCCACGCCCACCTGGCGTGCGGCGATGTGGGAAGCGTTGGCCGAAGATGGGCTGGCCGCTCTTCCCCGGCGCACGCAACAGTGGAAGACCGACGCCGCCGCCGGCAGGGACTCTGCGTACGACCCCGCGACGATTCGCGCGATGGGCATGATCTGGGACGACCCTGAGCATCTTCTTGACGGGGGACCAAGCGCTCCCGCCACCTTTGTAGGGGGGACCGATTGAACGCGCCGCTGGAGAACGGAGGACCTCTCTACAAGGGTACGGGTGACCCGGTCCCCGATGTCCCGTACGACGAGCGCACCTGGCCCCCCGGACCACCGTGGCGCAGCTTCGCCACGCCGCCCGCGATGCCGCGGCCGCCCGACGACGAGGAGGCCGACCGCCGGCTGGGCCGGCCGGGCGTGGCCCGCCGTCCACGGCGCGAGGAGGTCCGCCTGGTCAACGCCGCGCTGCTGCTGCGCAGGCCGCTCCTGGTCACCGGCCGCCCCGGGGTGGGCAAGTCGGCCCTGGCGTACCGCATCGCACGGGAATTACGCCTCGGCCGTGTCCTGCACTGGGCGGTCACCAGCAGGACCACCCTCGCCTCGGGACTCTTCGAGTACGACGCCATAGGGCGCGCCCAGGCCTTACAGGCCCCGGCCCCCTCATCTGCCGGCACCGGAGACTTCGTCCAACTCGGCCCGCTGGGAACGGCGTTGCTGCCGTACCGGCTGCCGAGGGTCCTGCTCATCGACGAGATCGACAAGTGCGACATCGATCTTCCCAACGACCTTCTCACACTGTTCGAGGACGGGTACTACGAAGTGCCCCCGCTGGTCAGGGTGAAGCCGCAGGAGCCCATCGCGACCGTGCACACGGCCGACCCGGGCGGGAGCGCGGAGATCAGCGAAGGCGTGGTGCGCTGCCACACGTTTCCGGTGATCGTCCTGACGTCCAACGGTGAACGGGAGTTCCCGGAGGCGTTCATGCGCCGCTGTCTGCGGCTGGACATTCCCGACCCTGACAGGGCGGCCCTCGGCGAGCTGGTCGCCGCGCACTTCGGCAGCAGCCTCGGCCCCCGCCAGGAGGAGCTGATCCGTGACTTCCTCCGTCGCAGCAACCGGGTCGGCGGCCTCGCCGCCGACCAACTCCTGAACGCCGCACATCTGGTGACGTCCGGTCAGTACATGCCCTCGAGCGGCGACGGGGACGGGTGGGCCGAGCTGCTGGAGGCCATCTGGCACCCGCTGGGCGGTGAAGGGGCGGGACCGGCGTGACTCACGAACCCTACCCGGCGCGGGACGGGCGGACCGTGCACGGCCGGGACGGGCCGCGTCCGCCGTCCGGCGAAGAACCCAGGCCGCTCACCGGTCTGCATCCCAGCGAGGTCGCCGACGCGGTGTGGGTGGCCAGCGAACACGCGTGGCTGACCGGCGTGCCGGTGCCGTCCGCGCAGGACCGGCTCCCCGAGGGGGCCGGGGACACCGGCCCGGACCTCGACCCTCTCGACCCGGACGACGCGCTCGACCCTCCCCTGCCCACGCCCGACCTCAATGGGGCCGCACCCGCCACAGACCCCGCCATCGACGCGACCGCGTGGTCCGCCGGGCCCGAACCCGTGCCGTCGGCCCTGCCGGACCACGCGAGGTCCGTGGATACGGAGGAAACCGCCGGGCGTCCCAGCCATCGCCTGCCCCGTGTCCCGGGATCCATGCCCGCGGACGGACCGGCCGCGCCGGCCGCCCGGCGCTCGACCGGCGCCCGGGCGCTGGGGCGTGCCCTGCGGGCCTTCCGTACCGCCGTGGCCTCCGCGCACGGACGGGAACTGGACGAGGAGGCCACCGCCGAACGCATCGCGCTGGCCCCGTCGTTGCCCCCGGTGCTGCGGCCCACGCCCGAGCGCCGCTGGCGTGCCGTGCTGCTCGTGGACACCGCGCCGCACATGGCGGTGTGGCGCGAGCACATCGCGCGGTTCGCCAAGGTCGCCCACCGCTTCGGGGGCTTTCGCGACATCACGGAGCTGTCGCTGAACGCCTTGTCCGCCGATCGCGCCGCCGTCTCCCTGCCCGGGCCGGTCCACGGGACGCGCCCCGTGTCGGCGCGCGGCCTGGTGGATCCGACCGGGCGCTCCGTCGTCTTCGTGCTGACCGACGGCTCCGCGCCCGCCTGGCGCTCCGGCGCGGCCCAACGGCTGCTCGCCCTGTGGGGCAGACGGCAGCCGGTGGCCGTCCTGCATGTGCTGCCGCAGCGGCTGTGGCACCGCACGGGCCTGCACCCGTCCGGCGTCAGACTACGGGCCTCGGGCCCCTGGGGCGCCGACCGCACCCCCCAGTGGGAGCCGGCCGAGGCGCTCTCCGACGTCCTGCGCCCCCGCGCCCTCCCGCAGGCGACGGTGCCCGTGCCCGTGCTCGAAATGGACGCGGGCTGGCTGGAGCCGTGGGCCCGGTTCGTGGGCGGCGCCGAACCCCGCGAGATCGAACTCGCGGCCGTCCTCACCACCGTCCAGGAGCGCCCCCGCCCCCCGCTCCCGGGCCCTTCCGCCGACCCCGCCCAGCGGGTCGCCGCCTTCCACGGCTGGGCCTCGCCCGAGGCGTTCCGGCTGGCCACGCACATGGCGGCGGTCCAGCTCGACCTGCGCACGATGACCGAGGTCCAGCGGCGCACCATGCCGAGGACCGGCCCCGAACACATGGCGGAGTTCCTGCTCAGCGGTCTGGTCTCCCCCCTGCTCTGCTATGCCGACGACCGGTTGTCCTTCGTCTTCGAGCCGGGCGTACGCGAGGAACTGCTGGCCTACGGCTCCCGGGACGCCACCGCGACGGCGATCGAGCAGGCCGCGGAGCTGCTGGCCCCGCGCAGCGCCGCCGCCCGGGACCTGCTGTCGTATCTGCGCGGGGACGGCGGGAAGGCCGCCCGCGCGCTCGGCGGTGACCGCGAGTTCAGGGAGGTCGAGCGGGCCGTCCTGCATGCACTGAGCGGGCCGCACGCCCGCCGCGCCCGGGCCCTGGACTCGCTGGAACCGGAGCCGGGCCGGGCCGGGTCCCCTGAACGCCCAGGTTTCGCACCTTCATCAGCGGCGCCCTCGTTGACGGAGAGCCCGCAGTCGGTGCACGACGACAGCTCCCCCAGCGCCACACCGGCATCGGGAGGTCTGGCAGATCCAGGAGAAGGAGAGACACCTGTGAGCACGGTTCCCGCCGCGTCCGAACGAGGACAAGAGCCAAGTCTGACCGCAGGCGGTTCCCGCGCGTCCGAGCTGAAGGTGGCAGGAAACATCCCGCCGCGGAACCTCATGTTCACGGGCCGCGAAGAACTCCTGGTCGCTCTGGAGAGGGGCCTGCGCTCCGGGCCGACCGCCGTCCTTCCGCATGCCCTGCACGGTATGGGCGGTGTCGGAAAGTCGCAGCTGGCCCTTGAGTACGTGTACCGGCACGCGACCGAGTACGACCTGGTGTGGTGGATTCCGGCGGAGCTGACGACGGAGATCCAGCGGTCGCTGGTGGAACTCGCCCGCAAGATGAACCTGCGGGTGACCCCGGAGGCCAACACCGCCGTACCGGCCGTGCTGGAGGCCCTGCGCACCGGGATCCCCTACCAGAAGTGGCTGCTGGTGTTCGACAACGCCGAAAGCCCGGGCGCGGTCCAGGGATACTTCCCCAGCGCGCCGGAGGGCGGCCCCGCCGGTTCGGTCATCGTCACCTCGCGCAACCCGCAGTGGAACACGCTGGCGCACCCCCTGGAGGTCGACGTGTTCACACGGCCGGAAAGCATCCAGCTCCTGCACAGGCGCAATTCCGAGCTCACCGACGAAGAGGCCGGCATGCTGGCCGAGGTCCTCGGCGACCTTCCGCTCGCCGTGGAACAGGCATCGGCGTGGCTCGCGGAGACCGGCATGCCGGCCGCCGAATATCTGAGGGTGTTTGAGGAAAAACGAGCCGAGCTGATGGCGGTCTCCGCGCCGCCCCAGTACGAGGAGACGGTCGCCACCGCGTGGAACGTGTCCCTGGACCACGTGGAGAAGAAGTACGCCGGTGCACTGCAGTTGCTCCAGCTGTGCTCCTATTTCGCTCCCGAACCGATCTCCCGACAGTTCTTCTCCATCGCGGTGGCGGAATCCATCGCCCCGGAACTCGATCTCATCTTCACCGACCCCATGCGGCTGAGCCGGGCCATCCGGGAGATCAGCCGCTACTCCCTCGCCAAGATCAACTACCGTACGAACGCCATCCAGATGCACCGTCTGGTCCAGGCCGTGCTGGTGGCGCGGATGTCGGTGGAACAGCGCGAGCGTTTCCAGCACGGCGCGCATCTGCTGCTCGCGGCCAACACGCCGAGCAATCCCCGCGATCCGCAGAACTGGCCCCGTTTCGGACAGCTGTACCCGCACGTCATCAGCTCCCAGGCCTCGAAGTCCTCGAACCGCAACGTGCGCCAGATGGTGCACAACGTGGCCGAGTACCTCTACCACTGGGGTGACCACGCGGCGGCCCTGGAATTCACCAGCCAGGTCTACAAGGAGTGCCGGGGTTGAACTCGCGGTGGCGGGCCGATCGATCATCCGGCTCCCATGATCAGTCCGGTCTCGATGAGGCAGCCGTCGATCAGGTCCGACCGGT